>URWZ01000148.1 GCA_900551625.1 uncultured Collinsella sp. | reverse complement strand
AACAGATCATCACTTCGGCGGCCGACGTCAAGATCACCCTCCGGGAAGGCAACCAGATGGAAGAGGTCGTCGTCATCGGTATGGGTACGCAGCGCAAAGTCAGCGTGACGGGCGCCGTGGCGGTGGTCGACACCAAAGACCTCGAACTGCCCGCGACGAATATCGTCAACACGCTCGGCGGCCGCGTCCCGGGCGTGATTTCCATCCAGTCGAGCGGTGAGCCGGGGCGGAACATCTCCGAATTCTGGGTGCGCGGCATCGGCACGTTCGGCGCCAACAGCGGCGCCCTGGTGCTGATCGACGGACTGGAAGGCAACCTGAGCCAGATCGACCCGGCCGACGTCGAGAGCTTCTCGGTGCTCAAGGACGCCCAGGCCAAGGGCTACGCCGAGGCCGACCCGTCCGCCGACGTCGACGGCTTCGACGCCGCCAGCAAAACGGCGATCCTCGCCTCCATCGGCTTTGGCACCCGCGTGACCACCGATGATGTGTACCAGCAGGGTATCCGTACCATCGGCGCCGAGGACATCGCCCAGGCACGCGAACTCGGCTACACCATTAAGCTGCTCGGCATCGCCCGCAACACCGACGCCGGCGTCGACGTCCGCGTGCATCCCACGCTGATCCCCGCCGACCACATGCTCGCCAAGGTCAACGGCGCCATGAACGCCGTCTACGTGGTGGGTGACGCCGTGGGCGAAACCATGTTCTACGGTGCCGGCGCAGGCTCCTTCCCCACCGCAAGCGCCGTCGTGGGCGATATCCTGTCGCTCTCCGAGCAGATCAGCCGCGGCGTGGCTCCGCTTCCCGAGATTGAGCCCTATGGTCACAACCTCGCCTTTAAGCCCATGGACGAACTCCAGACCAAGTACTATGTGCGTCTGAAGGTCGCCGACCGCGTGGGCGCCCTGTCCGAGACGGTCGACATCTTTGCCAAGCACAACATCTCGATCTCGCTCATCAACCAGGTCGAGGACGGCAAGTCGGGCGTCAGCGATGCCTGCTCGGTCATCTTCCTGACGCACCGCGCACTCGAGAAGGACGTCCAGGCTGCCGCCGCCGAGCTTGCCAGTGTCGACTGCGTGGCCGAGGTCGCCAACGTCCTGCGCATCGAGGACGTCGAGGCCTGGACCGAAGGCGTCATGGCCAACTAGCCCGATTCTCGGCAAATCAAATAACGCATGAGGGGCTCCCGTCCGATTGGATGGGAGCCCCTTTTAGTTACATCTTTTGCACGAAGTGATCGACTAACGTTTGAACAACTTGACCGTTCGTCAACAACCGTGGATACCGTTTGCCGATATGCGACGGCAGCTGTATTTTGCCGACGCTATGCTGTGCCGTGTATGTCCGCCCGCGATGAGAGGAAGCACCATGTTGCTCGAGGGCAAGAAAGCAATCATCACCGGAGGCACGCGCGGTATCGGCTATGCCATCGCCTGTCGCTTTATCGAGGAGGGCGCCGCCGTCACGGTCTTTGGCTCGCGTCAGGAGACTGCCGACGCCGCCGTTGAAAAGCTGGCCGCAGCCTATCCCGAGGCCAAGGTCTGGGGCCGCACCTGCGACCTCACCTCGCTCGAGGCCGTAACCGAGGCCTTTACCGAGGCAGCCGCCGACATGGGTGGCCTGGACACGGTCGTTAACAACGCCGGCATCTCCCAGCGCTCGCCGCTTCTGGAGTACACGGCCGAAGAGTTCGCCAAGGTCATGGACCTCAACGTCGTCGCCGTCTTTAACGGCCACCAAGCCGCTGCCAAGATTATGGCCGAGGCAGGCCACGGCGGCACCATCACCACCACGAGCTCGATGGTCGCCAAGTACGGTCAGCCCTCCGGCGTTGGCTATCCCACGTCCAAGTTCGCCGTCAACGGTATGGTCCAGTCGCTCTCGCGCGAGCTCGCCCCCATGGGCATTCGCGTCAACGCTGTCGCTCCCGGCGTGACCAAGACCGATATGGTCGCCAACCTTCCCGAAGAGGTCATCAAGCCCATCATCGCCACCATTCCGCTCGGCCGCATGGGCGAGCCCGAGGACGTCGCCAACGCCTTCGTTTTCCTAGCGAGCGACATGTCCTCCTATGTCACGGGCGCCGTGCTCCCCGTCGACGGAGCCGCCCGCTCTTAAGGGACCACAAGCCTCAGCTCCCAGCCTCAACATAGTCCAACAAAGAAGGCGCGCCGTCTGCATCAACTGCAGGCAGCGCGCCTTCTATTATTTGGACGGAACCCGTATCCCGGTATTCCTTACTACTTACCGTCGTCGTCCTGGGCTTCATCGCGCGCATAGAGCTCCAGCATGCGGCGGCGGTATTCGTGTACGGCGAGCTTGGCGCGCTCCAGGCGGCGACGCTCGCGCGGAGTCAGCTCGGACGGGTCGACCTCGTCTCCATAGGTCTTATCGGCAAGAAGATGTGCCGCGTCCACAATACGGGCATCGATATGGCCGCTCGCCGCCTCGGCGGAAAGACGCTCGGCAATCGTATCGAGCGTAGGCAAGCCCTCGAATACGCGACCATGGCCATGCGAAGTCAGCAGCTCGTGCTCACGTGCGAGCAGGCTCGCCAAATCGTGATGGGCGCGCAGGATGTCGAGCGCATCGGATGGATGCTCGGCAACCTCTGCCACGGCGGCAACCGGCGCAGCATCCACCACGCGGTAGAAGAGCTGCGCGAGCAGCGGCATCAAGAACACCGTGATGGCACCGGCGGCAACCATGACCGACGCAATATCTTGCGACAGCGCGCCCGCGTTGACGGCAACGCTTGTCACGGCAACGATGATCGGCAGGGCCGTGGTGCAGTACAGGGCCACGGTAATGCGACCATACGCCGACACATCGCGCGTCGCAGGACAAATGCTCATAGAGATGAGAATGGGAACGGCACGAATAATCAACAACGCCACGATAAAGCCCACGAGCAGACCCGGGCGCGACGCCACGGCCGTCAGATTGATCTTTGCGCCCGATACGGTAAAGAATACCGGAATCAAAAAGCCGTAGGCCAGGCCGTCGAGCTTGGTCTCGAGCGTATGGTTGCCCTCGGGGATGATGTAGCGCAGGACAAAGCCGGCGGCAAAAGAACCCAACACGATGTCGAGATCAAAGACAGCCGAGAACGCCACGAGTGTGACCAGGATGAGCACCGTCAGGCGCACGAAGGTCTGCGACGTGGTATCGGCACGTTCCTCGACAAACGCAAAGAAGCGGCTGCCGACGCGCTTGGAGCGGCTCGGGACCACGGCCAGCAACACGCAGACCACCGCAAACAAGCCAAGGATCACAAGCGTTTGGATGCCGGTGCGGGCAGACAGCAGCACCGACATGGCAAGCACAGGGCCGAGCTCACCCCAAGTGCCATACGCGAGAATCGAGTCGCCCACGCGCGTGCCGGTGAGCGAGCGCTCACGCATGATGGGCACGAGCGTACCGAGCGCCGTCGAAGTGAGGGCAAGCGTCACGGCGATACCGTCGAAATGACTGACCGAGAACCACGGGGTAAAGCGCACGGCAAGCCAGGCGATACCAAACGTGACGACCCACGTCGCCAAGCCGTAGCGCCCCTCGACGCCCGTGATGCTCTTGGGGTCGATCTCAAAGCCGGCAAGCAGGAACAAGAAGGCCAGGCCCAGCTCGGACACAAGCGAGACCTCGGCATCTACATGGATGACGCCGAGCATATGGGGTCCCAGCACCGCGCCGAACACGAGCAAAAAGACCGTCTCGGGAACGGGTTTTCCGGGAATCGCCGAGGCGATAAAAGGACTCGCAAAGGCCACGAGTGCGATGATGGCGAGCGAAACGAATGCCATGTGATGCCTTTCTCTTGTTTGCGCTTCACTGTAGCACCCTCGCCGTCCTCAACGCGCCGCGAGCTGTCGTATCATAGTGAGGTTTACAAACATGTGGCTCAAGGCGACCGCAGGGCAGACCCCGCAAACCGACCGCTGCCGCATACCGTACCGTACGCCCAACCGATCAGGAAGGCAGGAACCAATGGTCTCTCGTATCTACGTGGAGAAGAAACCCGGGTTCGACGTCGAGGCTCAGCAGCTCAAGGGCGAGCTGACCGAAATTCTCGGCATCAAGGGCATCGAGGCCCTGAGGATCATCAACCGCTACGACGTCGAGGGCATCGACGAGGAGCTTTTCCGCTCCTGCGTGCCGACCGTCTTTAGCGAGCCCCAGGTCGATGTGACCTACGACGAACTCCCCGCAAGCGATGGCGCCGTCTTTGCCGTCGAATTCCTGCCTGGCCAGTTTGACCAGCGCGCCGACTCCGCCAGCGAGTGCGTGCAGCTCATCAGCCAGGGCGAGCGCCCCGCCGTGCGCTCCGCCAAGGTCTATATGATCTCGGGCGCTCTGGACGAGGCCGCCATCGATGCCATCAAGCACTACGTGGTGAACCCCGTCGAGGCGCGCATCGCCTCGCTCGACCTGCCCGAGACGCTGTACATGGAGACTCCCGAGCCCCAGCCCGTCGAGGTGCTCGACGGCTTCCGCAAGCTCGACGAGGCCGGCCTTGCCGCCTTTATCGCCGATCGCGGCCTTGCCATGGACGAGGCAGACATCGCCTTCTGCCAGCAGTACTTCCGCGATGAGGACCGCGACCCCACCATCACCGAGATCCGCGTGATCGACACCTACTGGTCCGACCACTGCCGCCACACCACCTTCGGCACCGTCCTGGATGACGTGACGATCGATGACGCCC
>URWZ01000147.1 GCA_900551625.1 uncultured Collinsella sp. | reverse complement strand
GCAAATATCCGTGCGATGTTCAACTCGGCATTTGGCGATGAATATACGGTTGATTTCGACTATCGGAAATAGGAGGTCACTATGGAGGATAAAGACGATCTAGCTGTTGTCGAAAGGGAGGAGCTGTCGCGACATAAGCAGAGTTTTGATATCCGTAAGGCCGCTGCCGGGTTGGTTGATGGCGCCGGAAGCGCGATGGCGGGCGCGGTTGCAACCGTACAGAAAGTTGCTGATGGCGCAATGCGTGTTGCAACTCCGATGGTCGATGACGCCTTGGCGGCTATTGCTGATGCGGCCGATGGTGCAGCAGGTGCTGCTGCGGATATTGGTGACGTCGTCAACGATTGGGCATACCAGCAACAGCTCAATAGGTACAGGCCTGTAACCAAAGAGATCTATCAGAGCCCTTCATTCCATTTGCCGAACATGATTCGAATTGTTGACGGAAATGAGCGTCGGGGCATCGATGTCTGTAGGGATGCTATTGGTTGGTTGGATACTGTTAAGGGCACGCAGATTTTCAATTTGTACCGCGAAGCAATTGGGGATAGCGAGCTGTCTTTCTACCCTAAACCGTCTCTTTATTCCACATATTACATAGATGCTTTTGATCGGTCTCGCTTTGTTGATCTAGACTCCTATTTCGCAACCATGCAACAAGACAAGATGGCCGAGTTGAGACGGATTGCGTTCATGCTTGGCGCGAAGCGCTGCAAGTTGGAGGTGACGGAGTACGAGGAAACTCGGAGAGGCCACCAGGTTAAGGGGAATGCCAAAGCGGGAAAGAAGGGCTCGGCTCGAATCAACGGCTCTTTGAGCGATTTAACGAGAAATGAGAAGAAAATCCTGTTTACACAGGAATTCGAGGGAGACATGGTTCCACAGCGCCCTGAACTCCATTGGTATGCCCATGACTCTGACATTCTCTTGTTAATCGAAACGAGATGCGGTGGAGAGGATAAAAACAAGGCGAAGAGTTATCGGGTTGAATTGAAAAGCGAGACGACCATGACCATGTCCGTATCGCTTGCTATGGCTATCGATGAGGCATGCAGCAAGCTGAACATAAGGGCGAATTCGAGCCTGACAAGCCAAGCTAAGCGAGAACTTCGGCAGTCGTTTGTATTTGAAGTTGAATTCTGACGTGAATTGTCAGCAGCCAAATGCGGCAAAGGGACTGTCCCTTTGCCTCATCTGTCATTTTCCGAGCCAGTTTTCGAACCACCACTCCATGGAGCGGCTCATCTCGGCCATAAAGGGACTCGTGTGCTTGCGGGTATAGATGTCCACGACGCGCTCCCCCGCCTCGCGGGCATGCGGACGGAACATCGCGTCCATCTCGGCCACCTGCGCGTCCATGGTCGCGGCATCCGCGCGGCAGTAGCGCTCCTCGTGCACCAGGTTCACCACGGGATGCGCGATTGCCGGACGCTCCTTACGGGGCGTGCCGATGATGAGCATCGATAGCGGCATGGTATAGGGCGGCAGATCGAGCAGCTCGGCGACTTCCTCGGCATTCTCGACGATATCGCCGATGTAGCAGCTCCCCAGCCCCAGGGCCTCGGCGGCAACCACGGCGTTTTGCGCGGCGATCACGGCATCCTGCGCCGCGATGGCAAAGTCGCCCAAACCCGGCGCGCGGCGGGGTGCCTTGCCCGTGCGCTCGACAAACTCGGGCTCAAAGCAGCCCACGTGCTCAAACAGATCGATCCACTTGGCATAATCGACCACAAATATGAGTGCCCAGGGCGCCTTGGCAATCATGGGCTGGTGGTCGCACAGGTCGGCCAGGCGGTCGAGCGTAGCCTGCTCGCGGATGCTCACGATGGAATACATCATCATGGCGCCTGCCGACGGCGCACGGCTCGCCGCATGCAAAATCGCTGCGCGCTGCTCGTCGGTCACCGCCACGGGACGGTCGTCGTCATCACGCGCGAAGGCACGCGTAGACGAGCGATGCTCCAAGATGTCCAGCACCGCATTGCCCGTGGTCTCGACCGGATAACCGTTCGCATCCACGCCCGCAGCTCCGTCGCAGCACTCGGCACCCGTCATACAAACCTGATCGCCCATAGCTCTATCCTCGCCAATTCTTTAAGAAGCCTTTACGTTTCCGTGTAATTCCCGTCCATTATCGCGCAGGTCGCCACTACATTGCGCCACACCGCCGCACGTGCGCGTTAATATGGCTGGTTGTTGTGCGCAGCCACCAATTGCAGCGCATATCTTGGTAACAATCGGGTAAACCCCCGCTTTCGTAGGTTTTAGTTTGTGAGGAGTCTCAGCATGTTCGCTGCCGCCATCTCGCTCGTCGGTCTTGCGGCGACCGTCTACCTTGTCTTGCGCGAGGCCAAGGCCATTCGCGCTCAGTCGGGCACCGTCACCAAGGGCGCCTTCGCCTGGAGCGTCGCCTTTGGCCTGTTCCAGCTCTTTTTGACCGTCTGGGGCGCTATTGGTCTCGTCGCGCAAAACGAGCCGCTCGCCTTTGTGATGCTCATCCTGACCAATGCCATCCTCACCGGCTGCGCCTGGGCCAGTATCGCCCGCGACCGCATCGCCCCGCGCGTCTTTGCGTTCGCCAAGCCCGACGCCCCCGCCCCCACCGGCAAGCTCGCCCGCCTGCGCGGCGCCTTTGTGGGCAAACCGCTCGTCGCCGCCGTCCTGTGCCTGCTGCTCGCCGGCGTTTTTGCGCTGCTGGGCATGGAGGTCTCATCCAACCACGACTTTACCTGGGTCTACCCCCTATGCATCCTGCTCGAGTGGGCCATCATCACCACGCTCATGGTCGGCCTGTTCTTCCTGTTCCAGCGCCACGGCGCAGCTCCCGCGGTCCTGGCCTTTGCCCTCTTTGTCCTGGGCATTGCCGAGTTCTTCGTCATCACGTTTAAATCCATGCCCATCCAGCCGGGCGACCTTTCGGCCATCTCCACCGCCGCCGCGGTCGCCGGCACCGGCTACACCTTCTCCATCTCGCTGTTCTGCGTGCTGTCCATGGGCTTTACCGCCATCGCCATGCTGCTGTGCGAGTACGCCGGCCTCGTGGCGCCGCATCGCCAGAAGGGCGCCGTCAATGCCAAGCGCATGCTGCTCACCAACCTGCTCGTCGCCGTGCTGTGCCTGGGCGGCGTGACCGCGCACGTCACGCTTATCGACTACTACAACACCCTCGGCATCACCGTCTACACCTGGCGCCCGCTCGAGAGCTACTGGCGCGAGGGCTACCTGCCCGCTTTCATTAGCGCAGCGCAGTCCATCAAGCCGCCCAAACCCGCCGACTACTCCGTCGACGATGCCAAGGCCACGCTCAAAAAGTACGCCAAGGCCTACGACAAGTCCGACGCGGCCAAGAGCGACGAGCGCGCCGCCGCAAAGGAGCAGTTCGACAGCGAGAAGCCCACGGTCATCGCCATCATGAACGAGACCTTCTCGGATCTGTCGATCTACCAGAATATGCGCGCCGGCTACGAGGGCCCGCAGTACTTTAAGAACCTGCCCAACTGCCTCAGCCGCGGTAAGCTCTACGTGAGCGCCTACGGCGGCGGCACCGCCAATACCGAGTTTGAGTTTATGACCGGCAACTCCATGGCCAACCTGGGCTCGGGCGTGTACCCCTACACCATCTACAACATGGAAACGACCGGGAACCTGGCAGAGCAATTCAAATCGCTCGGCTATTCCACCACGGCCATGCACCCCAACCACGCGACCAACTGGAACCGCGAGAACGTCTACAAGGACTTTGGCTTTGACCAGTTCCTGTCTATCAACGATTTCCAGGGCGCCGACACCCTGCGCGGTATGGTGACCGACCAGGCTACCTACGACAAGATTCTTGAGCTGCTCGACCAGAACGCCGATCCGCAGTTTATCTTCGACGTGACCATGCAGAACCACTCGGGCTACGATACGGGTCTACTGCCGGTCGACAAGCAGATGCACCTGAACATCGACACGACCGACCTGGACGCCAAGACTGTCGAGGACGGCACGTTGTCCGATGTCGACGAGTACGTCTCGTGCATTGAGCAGTCCGACCAGGCGCTGCGCTACTTCCTCAACGCCCTGAACAAACTCGATCGCAAGGTGGTCGTGGTGTTCTGGGGCGACCATCAGCCGTTCTTCCCGTCCAAGTTCAACGACAAGTGGTTTACCGACGAGGATGACGCCACCCACCAGGAGCGCTTGTGGCAGACCGACTACATCATTTGGGCCAACTACGACGTTGCCGGCTGCGACCAGACAAGCGAGGTCGACGACCTGTCCACCAACTATCTGTCCACCCAGCTGATGCAGCTGATCGGCGCACCTCTCTCCGACTACCAGAAAGCGCACATGACGCTGCGCGAGTCGCTGCCCGCCATCAACTCCGTCGGCTACGAGGACGCCAGCCTGCGCTGGGCGCTCTCCTCCAACGTCACCGGTGACGACGACGCCGCCGCGGCTGCCACCAAGGCACGCGAGGATTACGCCAAGATGCAGTACTACGAGATGTTCCGCGACGGCAAGAACGTGTATACCGAGCACTTCCAGACCGAGGCCAACGAGACCGACCCCAACCTGGCGCCGGGTACGACCAAGATTAAGTAGCTGCTAGCTGCTGAGCCACAACTGAAACGTCTGTCCAGGCGGAGGCATATAAGGTTCCCTGCTCGGACAGTCCTGCGCAAGACGGAGGCCACATTAAGTGGCCTCCTTTGCGTGCGGAACTAGAGATGAACCTTATAT
>URWZ01000146.1 GCA_900551625.1 uncultured Collinsella sp. | reverse complement strand
GTATTCAATGCGGCAAATAAAGACTCGGCAATGATTGAGGATGGCAGCAATTACGGCGATTTTCTGCTCAAGACCATCGACGGCGCCAAGGATGAGTTCACGGCGGATGAGCTTAAGACGCTCAAGGCCGGTGCACAGCAGATCAAGGAGATCGAGGACAAGCTCGAGAGCTTGGAGAAGGAGTTCCCCGGCTGTGGAAGCACGCCGAGCGCAGGCGAGAGCGTCGACGCTTCGACCGCTGGCATGACGGCTGGTGCCAATGCTTCGAGCGAGGCGACGAAGTTCCCCAGCTTTACGGGCAAGGACCTGGATGGCAACGACGTGAGCAGCGACGAGCTGTTCTCTAAGAACAAGGTCACTGTCATGAACTTCTGGTTCACCACTTGCAAGCCGTGCGTGGGCGAGCTGGGCGACCTTGAGGACCTGAATAAGGAGCTTGCCAAGAAGGGCGGCCAGGTCGTGGGCGTCAATTCCTTTACGCTCGATGGCAACAAGGGCGAGATTGCGGATGCCAAGGACGTGCTGAGCAAGAAGGGCGTGACATATAAGAACATCTGGTTCAAGTCGGATAGCGAGGCCGGTAAGTTTACGTCAAATTTGTTCTCGTTCCCGACAACGTATGTCATCGATCAGAATGGCAACATCGTAGGGGATCCAATCGTGGGAGCCATCAGCTCCGCCGAGCAGCGCGCAGCACTCGACAAGCTTATCGACCAGGCGATTGCGAATAGCGAGCAGTAGAAAACGCGTAAAGCATGGCGAGGATCGTGCGCCGCCGTGCGGAGTAGTCCGCTGCCTTTTAAGATAATCTCCACCATTTAGAGGTCCCGCTCGGGACCTCTTCTTTTGGACGTCGTCCCGTTCGTTTTTTGATGCGGTTTGTTACATTCCTCACTGGCGTCGGCAAAAAATGGGGATAGAGTAGGACAAACGCGTCGAATACGAACGGCGGAGGAGAGCGGGCAGGGTGCCTGCGCAGGAGAGGTTGCCGTCCATGCTGGAGCTCAAAGGAATTTGCAAAAGGTACGTTACGCAGTCGTTTACGCAGGTGGCGCTCGACAGCGTGAGCCTGTCTTTTCGGGATAACGAGTTCGTGGCCATTCTGGGACCTTCGGGGTCGGGCAAAACTACGATGCTCAACGTTATCGGTGGGCTCGATCATTTCGATTCTGGCGACCTGCTGATCGACGGTATTTCGACCAAGGATTTTCACGATCGCGATTGGGATGCCTACCGCAACAACCGCATCGGCTTTGTGTTCCAAAGCTATAACCTCATTCCGCATCAGACCATCTTGGAAAACGTGGAGCTGGCGCTTACGCTCACAGGTGTGGGGCATGCCGAGCGCCGCCAGCGTGCGCGCGAGGCGCTCGAGGCGGTTGGCCTGGGCGAACACGTTAACAAGCGCCCGAGCCAGCTATCGGGCGGGCAGATGCAGCGCGTGGCCATTGCCCGCGCCCTGATCAATGACCCTGAGATCGTCCTTGCCGACGAGCCGACTGGCGCTTTGGATTCAACGACATCCGTGCAGGTTATGGATTTGCTCAAAGAAGTTGCGCGCGATCGTCTGGTCATCATGGTCACGCACAATCCCGACCTGGCATACCAATACGCCACGCGCATCGTCAACCTGGCGGACGGCAAGATCACCGACGATTCCGATCCTTTCGATGTCGCTGACGCCACGCGCCGCGAGGCCAAGCCTACGCGCAAAACCTCGATGAGCTTTGTGACGGCGCTGGGGCTTTCTGCCCGAAACCTCATGACCAAGAAGGGCCGCACGGCCATGACGGCCTTTGCGGGCTCGATTGGCATTATCGGTATCGCGGCGATTCTGGCGCTGTCCAACGGCGTAAACGGCTACATCAAAAAGGTCGAGGAGGATACGCTCTCGAGCTACCCACTCACCATTTCCAAGCAGGATTACGACCTGTCGTCCATGATGGGCGGACAGGGGGCTGCGGATGATGACTCGCCTGAAAACGTGGATTCGTCCGACGACAGTGCCGAAACCGATAAGATTCCCGTGGTCACGGCCGTAAAGGATATGTTTGCGAGCGTTAAGTCCAACGACATGACGAGCTTTAAGGCATGGCTCGATGCCGGTGGCGACGGCATCGATAAAGAGGTCAATGCCATCCAGTACGGCTACGGTGTATCGCCGGTTGTCTATCGTGCGGGTAAGGGTGACGAGAAACCCGTTCGGCTTGTTCCCAACGCAATGACCGAGGCTATGAGCGGAGGCGCGAGTTCGGCGGCAACGGTGAGCATGGAATCCATGGGAACCTCGGTCTTTAACGAGATGATTGACGACCAGAGCCTGCTCGACAGCCAGTACGATGTCGTCGCCGGTCATTGGCCCACGTCTGCCAACGAAGCCGTGATGGTGCTTTCGAGCCGCGGTACGGTGGGCGACTATACGCTCTACAGCATCGGTGCGCTGGATATCGATGAGCTCAACGATCTGGTAAACAGTGCCATGACGGCCGACGGTGGGGTCAAAGCACCCGAGACCGGCACCGACTTTACCTACGACGATGCGCTGTCCACGACGTTTAAGGTGCTGTCGCCGGCCGATGCCTATCGCAAAAACGAAGAGACCGGCATGTGGACCGACATGTCTGGTGACGCCGACTTTATGGCCGCCAAGGTTGCCGATGGCATCGACGTACACATCGTGGGTGTGGTGCGCCCTAACGAGACGGCCAATGCGAGTGCGTTGTCTCCGGGCATTGCCTATACACATGCGCTGACTCGCCAGCTTATGGAGCGCGCCGCCGATTCGCAGATTGTGCGGGAGCAACTCGCCCACCCCGAGACGGATGTCTTTACGGGCAAAACCTTCGACGAACTGCAAGGCGAGGCCAAACAAGGCGTGGATCTGGGCAGCATGTTCAGTGTGGACGAGGCGGCGCTCAAGAGCGCGTTCTCGTTCGATACCTCCGTGCTCTCGGGTGTTGCCGGCGGTATGGACCCGTCGTGTCTTGACTTGTCCGAGCTGGACATTGACCTTTCGGGCGTAGGGAAGGATATCGACTTCAGCGACATCATGTCTAAGGCGCCAGCCCCCGATTTCTCGGGTGTCTTCGATGGGTTGGAGCTTACACCCGAGCAGATGCAGCAAGTGGGGGCGCTCGCCAACCAACTGTTCACGGGCTTTATGCAGTCGGAACAGTTTAAGGCGCTGACGCCCGAAGATCTTAAGGACGCGTCAAAGCTTGCCGCCGCGTTCTCGACGTATCTTGAGAGTGATACGGCAGCCCAGCAAATCCTGGCTCAGCTCAAGGCACTCGGCGGCGATGCCCTGGCCGAGCGCCTGCAGCAGGCGATGACCGACTATGTACAAAAGCAGCTGGCTCCGTATCTGCAGCAGGCTCTGGATCAGATGATGAAGTCGATCAGCGACCAGATTGCGACGACGGTGTCAACTCAGCTCAAGGCAGGCGCGGCAGGGCTCATGGGCCAGATGGCGACGCAGATGTCATCGAGTTTTGCCAACCTGGCGAGCGCTATGCGTGTGGATGCGAGCGCCTTTGCCCGCGCCATCCACTTCAACATGGACGCCGAGGACCTGAGTTCGCTTATGATGAGTTATGCCAAGGCATCGCAGCTTACCTATGACAACAACCTGACCACACTGGGTTATGCGGACGAGGCAGACCCCATCTCGGTCAAGATTTTCCCGCGCGACTTTGAGGCGAAGGAGCGCGTGCTCGACCATATCGATGCGTATAACAAGCAGGTCAAAGCTGCTGGCCACGATGAGCAGGCGATTTCGTACACCGACTATATGGGAATCATTATGGGCTCGGTGACCGACATTGTGAATACCATCAGCTTGGTGCTCATCGCATTCGTGAGCATCAGCCTAGTGGTGAGCTCCATTATGATCGGCATCATCACCTACATCAGCGTGCTGGAGCGCAAAAAGGAGATTGGCATCCTGCGCGCGATCGGCGCGTCGAAGCGCAACGTGGCCAACGTATTCAATGCCGAGACCTTTATCGAGGGCCTCATCGCCGGCGTCTTTGCCATTGTCGTCGTGGTGCTCGTGAGCTTTCCGGTTAATACCTGGGCGCTTGCGGCCAAACAAGTGCCCAATCTGATGAGCCTGCCCGTGCAGGATGCGCTGGTGCTCATCGCAATTTCAGTGCTGCTGACGGTCGTTGCCGGCCTGCTGCCGGCCCGTAGCGCATCCAAGAAGGACCCCGTCGAAGCCCTGCGCTCCGAATAATGCGACAAAGGGACAGTCCCTTTGTCACATTGAGACCCTTGCGAAAACGGGGTCTAATTACCGTTCGGCAGGTTAAGAACTCCCTCTCCCCGCTTAATGCTTGACGAAGAGTCCTCTGGTTTATATACCTATCGGTAGGCATATAGGATGTATTGCCGATAGAAATGGAGCAACCATGACTCTCACCACACCAGCCAAAAAAGATTGTCTCCGTGAAAGCGGCGCATTTGCTTGGGTCGTCGTTATTGCGCTCGGCTTAATGTCCGCCGGAACAACTGGCACATATAGCATTATTGCCGGCTCATTCGTTGCTCCAGTATGTGAAGATCTGGGCTTTGACTACACTTCTTTTTCTTTCTATTTCACCGCGATTCTTCTTGGCCTTGCGCTTGGGCTTCCGCTTTTGAGTCGCTTCATTCCAAAAGTAATCGGCAAACCATGGCATATTTGCATTGAACTCGTCCTTATTGCCGCCGGCGCCGCAATGGCGTTCTACACCGAGGTCTGGATGTTCAC
>URWZ01000145.1 GCA_900551625.1 uncultured Collinsella sp. | reverse complement strand
ACGAGATAGCGTAGCGTCTCGTGGGCTCGGAGATGTGTATAAGAGACAGATCGAGTTCTTCCGACGGCTCTTCTTCGAGCGCTGGCTCGGCGACCGGCGGTGGGTCTGCATCCAGCAGTGGCGGCGCCTCTGCGGGCAATCAGGGCGGCTCGCGGCAGCCTGGCTACGTCACGGTGACGATTTCGGTCACATCGAGCGCTGTGGGCAATCCTGTGTCTTCTAGTGGCACCTTCACCTTTAACGAGGGTGCAACGGTCTACGATGCCCTGTGCGCCCTGGGCCTTTCCGTGAATGCGCATGGCTCGTCGTACGGCACGTATGTCGCCGCCATTGGCGGTTTGGCCGAGAAGGAGCATGGCGGCACGAGTGGCTGGATGTACTCCGTTAACGGCGTGGCGCCCAACACGGCGTGCAGCAACTACGTCCTACACAACGGCGACAGTGTCGTCTGGTATTACGTAACGGGCTAAATGCCTCGACATAACACGCCATGCGGGCGGTTCGGACAAACATCCGAGCCGCCCGTTTTTCATGCGAATGGAACTGGGCCGCCGGGGCTCTTGGCAAACAAAAAACCGGTTGGAACGAGAATTCCAACCGGTTATACCTTTAAGCAAATGTCAAACAAACTACGACTGCGCGCCCTCGAGGAAGAAGCGACGGCTAAAGTAGTTGTACCAGGTGACCAGGAACGTGGCGATGGCCTTCATGGCCTGGTAGCCGATGCTCAAAAACGTGACGCCCACAAACATGTACAGGTCGTTGAGACCCAGACCAATCACCGACAGGATGGTGAAGATCGTGAACTCGCGCTTGCGGCTCATGCCCTCGCGATGGTCGAACACGTACTTCATGCTGAGCCAGTAGTTGACCACGACGGACGTGATAAACGAGATCGTGGTGCTCATCAAAAAGTCGAGGTGGAACAGCTCGACGAGCGCAATAAGCATGCCCCAGTCGATGCCAAAGGAGATAAGACCCACGACAGCGAACTTGAGGAACTGCTTGGTATGAGGTTGTGCCAGTGCCTTGCGCACGTAATCACATCCAATGCGTTGACGAATCGAGCAGAGGATACTTTAGAGCTTTTGCAAGGGAAACGTAAGGTCTTTGGCAAGAACTATACGAACTCGCCAAATATTCAAGAGGTAATCCGCAAACGTTGCAAATCTTCCCGCAAACGAGCAGGGCCCACGAACAACGCAGCACTCGATGCGCATCGTCCGTGGGCCCCGTAGTGCAACGAGGAGGTCGAGCTACTTGGTCTCGTCGCCCTCCAGGAAGATCTTTCGGGTCACAAAGTTGTAGACCATGACCAGCGCGGTGGCGCAAATCTTGGCGATATTGGCCTCGAGCCCCAGGCCGGCGTTGAGCGCCAGCACGATGCCGTCGTTGAGCGCCAAGCCGATCACGGACAGCACGACAAAGATGATGAACTCGCGGTGGCGGCTCATGCCCTCCTTGTGCGCAAACACGTACTTCATGCTCGCGACGTAGTTAAAGATAAGCGAGACGATAAAGCCGCTGGTATTGGCGATCAGGATATTGAGGCCCAGACCGTAGTGGAGCAGATTCATGATGCCAAAGTCGATGACCGTGGCAATGACGCCGACGACGCCAAACTTCATGATCTGCGCAAGGAGCTTTTGCATGGTACCTGCCTTAAGCTGGCGCCGGGGCGCCGCGGGGATGACAAACGCAGAAAGTTTAGCCAATCCCCGCAGGCATCGCTAGATTCGCTCCTCGATAGCACCGTTTCTATACGCATCGAGCAGCTGGCGCAGGTCCTGGATCTGGCCACGGATCTTGGCGCCGGAATCGGTGTCGCTCACCATGCGGCGACGGTCGGCCTGGTCAAAGCGATTAGTCTCGCTCGCAATGTCCACGTTGCGGGTGAGCGCCTCGGCAACCGTCGTAAAGGCCTGGTGCGACTTAAGGCGGCATCCGCGCGAACTCGAGATGAGCGTGTATCCGGCGATGCCCGTCTTGGGGTGGTAGGCGCGGCAGAAGCCGCCATCGATGACCAGCAGTTTGCCGTCGGCGCGGATGGGCTGCTCGCCCTTGGTGGTTTTAACGGGCGTGTGGCCGTTGATGATGTGACCGGTCGGCGAACATGCCATGGGGACGACGCCGAACTCGTGCATGATGTCGTCGCAGACCGAGGGCGACGTGGTGAGCGTGTAGTACGGGTCCATCGGCTCGACCCAGGTGCTCTTGTCGGCGATATAGGCGCGCTCAAAGGTACGCACCAGACGTCCGCTGGCGGGTGAGTTAAAGCCGATCCACAGGTACCACATCCAGTCGAGGGCGTCACGGTCGCCGGTGCGCCAGGCACGGCGGGCGATATGGTCGCAAAAATCGAAATAATCGCGGCCGGCGTGCCACGTGCCCAGGCAGTTCATACTGCTAAAGGTGCCGTCCTCATTGAGCGGCACGCAGCCGTGGAACAGCAGGTTGCCGTTGGTGACCTTGTACATCGAGCCGTGCATGTAGAGGAAATCGATATGGCGATGCAGGTGATCGGCGGTGGCGAACTCGGACACGAGCTTGTCGATGATGTGCTGCTCCTGGGGCGTGAGCGTGTAGGGATCCGCCGGGTCGACGGTGGGGAAGTCGTTGGTCGTGAGCGGCCACACGCTGCCGTCGGCAAGCGTGACCGTGCCGGTGTCGTGATCGATCTTGTCGAGTAACAGACGGTCGGTCATATCGAACTCGGGGTGGCGCTGGATAATCTGGCCCTCGAGTTTAAAGAGCAGCACGTTGATGGCCTTGATGAGCGGGGTGATGGACTCGCCAGCGGTGTAGGTGGCGTCGGCGAAGGCGACAAGCTCGCGCAGGGAGATGCCGTAATCGTTCTCGAGGATCTCGTAATTGTCGTAGCGCAGGTTGTTGCGCAGCACCGTGGCGATGCAGGCGGGCTCGCCGGCCGCAGCGCCCATCCACAGCAGGTCGTGGTTGCCCCACTGGATGTCGAGCGAATGGTAGGTGAGCAGACGGTCCATAATCTTGGCCGCGCCGCCGCCGCGGTCGAAGATGTCGCCCACCAGGTGCAGGTGGTCGACGGCCAGGCGCTTGATGAGCGAAGCGAGCGACTCGATAAAGTCGTCGGCGCTCGCGGTCTCCAGGATGGACTCCACGATGCGCTCGTGATAGCGCACGCGATAGTTGTTCTCGTCCGGGTGCGTGTGCAGCAACTCGTCGATGATGTAGGCGTAATCACGCGGGATGGCCTTACGCACCTTGGAGCGGGTGTAGCGGCTCGAAAGGGAGCGGGCAACCACAATGAGCTGGTCGAGCATGGTCTTGTACCAGGTGGGCGAGTCCTCGCGCCGGCTGCGGACAAGATCGATCTTCTCGCGCGGATAGTAGATGAGCGTGCACAGCTCGCCCTTTTCGTCAAAGGAGAGCGTGTCGCCAAAGATCTCGTCGACATGCTCGCGCACGACGCCCGAGCAGTTGTTGAGGATGTGCATGAAGGCTTCGTACTCGCCATGCACATCGCTCATAAAATGCTCGGTGCCCTTGGGCAGGTTGAGGATGGCCGAGAGGTTGATGATCTCGGTGAATGCGGATTGCTCGGTGGGGAACTGTCTCGACAGCAGGCGAAGATACTTGAAGTCTTGCGGATTGCGATCGAATGCGACCATGAAGCACCTTCCGATGTGGTTGGTAAAACTGACAGACAGCGTCAAACGTTTATCAGTATGCGCTGCTTTTGTTTCGATTGGGGATGGGAAGTCGAATTGTTGGCCGAACGGTTTGGTAAATCGATTTAGTTGAGGTTGATGTGTCGGTTGGGTGGAGACGAAGGGGGTGATTTTGCCCATGTTGGCCCATGGCGGGGATGGGGATGTTCATGATAAAGATATTCAATGCAAATGGTTCGAATTGGTAAATAGTGGACATTTGTACTGTATTCACGCTTGCTGTGCGATAATTTACGCAGTAATAAGTAAGGAGCCTCATATGAGTGATTTTGTCCTGACCTGTGAATCCGCCGCCGACCGAACCCGTGAGTTCTTTGCGTCGCGCAATATCCCTGTCGTGTGTTTTCATTACGAGATCGACGATGTTGTCTATACGGACGATCTGTATCAGTCGATTGCACCGGACGAGTTTTTTGCCCAGATTGCCGCGGGCGCCATGCCCAAGACGTCTCAGGTGAGCGTGGGTGAGTACGAGGAGTTTTGGGAGCCGTTTGTTGCCGAGGGTAAAGACGTGCTGCACCTGACGTTGTCGTCGGGTATTTCGGGCACGTATGGATCGGCCTGCGTTGCGGCGCAGATGCTTGCGGATCGCTATCCCCAGGGCGGCAAGGTACGCGTCATCGACTCGCTGGCGGCGTCTTCGGGCTTTGGCCTGCTGGCGGAATGTGCCGCCGACGTTCGCGATAGCGGCGCTTCGCTCGACGAGACGGCCGCTTGGATTGAGGAGCATAAACTCAACCTGCACCACTGGTTCTTCTCGACCGATCTGTCGAGCTACCTGCGCGGCGGTCGCATTTCGGCTGCGAGCGCGATCATCGGCACGGCGCTTAAGATTTGCCCGCTTATGACGGTCGATTGCGAAGGTGAGCTGGCGCCACGCGAGAAGATTCGCACCAAGAAGCGCGCGATCTCCGAGATGGCCAAGACCGTGATGGCGCATGTGCAGGACGGCGCGGATTATTCGGGCAAGTGCATCATGTCGCACTCGGCGTGCCGCGAGGACGCCGAGGCCGTTGCGGCACTGATAGAGGAACAGGTTCCGCAGCTCAAAGGTAAGATTGAGATC
>URWZ01000144.1 GCA_900551625.1 uncultured Collinsella sp. | reverse complement strand
GTCCAAATGCGGCCCGCGCAGCGTCGGCCCGTTACGGCGTTTGGTAAAACGCCGTAACTAAAAACGATTGCCGCGGAAGCCGCCACCGTTGCGGCCACCACGGTCGCCGCCACGGCCACCGCGGTCGTTACCACGGTTGCCGCCAAAGCCGCCACGGTTGCCACCGCGGTCGCCATAGCCACCACGGTTGCCGCCAAAGCCGCCGCGACCGCCACGGTCGCCGCCGCGGTCACCAAAGCCGCCACGGCCACCGCGATCGCCACCGCGACCGCCACGGTCGCCGCCACGGCCACCGCGATCGCCAAAGCCGCCGCGACCGCCACGGTCGCCGCCACGGCCACCGCGATCGTCACGACCGCCGCGAGGACCGCGGTCCTCGTCCAGGCCCATGGCGACGAGCGGAGCGATAACCTTATCGAGAGCAGCCATCAGCTCGGTGGCCTCCTCGTAAGAAAGCTCGGGCAGGAGCTTCTCCTTCTTGTTGGCAAGCTCGACCAGGCCCTCAGCGGCATCCTCGGCAGCGAAGACGACGATCTTGCGCATATCGCCCTCGGCGTCGTCGATGCGGCCGACCAGATCGGCAGCCTCGGCCTCGGCCATCAGGCCATCGAGCTCACGGAGGCGCATGCCCAGCAGGTCGGACATTTCCTTCTGCTCCATCTTGGGCTTGAGGTCAAGAAGCTTGATGGCGCGCTCGATGTTCGCCATGCGCTCGGCCTTGGCCTCCTCCTCCTTGGAAATAGCAAAGCGACGGCTACGCAGCAGGCGGGCGGCCTTCTGCATCTTATCCATCAGCTCTTCGTCATCGTAATCAGCGGCGGCCTCGACAACCTCGGCCTCCTCCTCGGCGGAAACCTCGTCAGCAGCCTCAACCTCAGCAGCTTCGGTCTCCACGGTCTCGACTGCCTCGACCTCGGCAGCCATGGTCTCGTTCTCGGTCTCGTTCATGATCTCTTCGTTCTCGGACATGAGACTCCTTCTTGGCCCTCTCGGGCATCATCGCCCCATTCGCGGGGCCCGTCGCGCACTCTTTGCGCTTTAAACATTCATGCCTCTCGGCAAAACGTCCATTAGTTTATGGTGTCGCCATTCAATCTAGCTGCAGAATCTATGTGCACACATTAATGCGACATGTGCGACTCGCGACGAGCGTACACCAGCGACGTCGCGAACCCAACCACGGCAATTACAGCCGCCACACGCACGGCAGCTGCAAATCGGATCGCCTGGGCAACGTCCGTCGCAGCGCCAGCGACACCGGCAGTCGCCGCAGAACTCGAGAGCAGGCCGATAAACAGCGACGGGCCAAACGATGCGGCAATCATGTTCCACGTGTTGAGCAATGCCGTTCCGTGAGGATGCTCAGCGGCGGGCAGCGTCTCCAAGCCGGCCGTTTGCGAGGGGCTCAGCACCAAACCGACTCCGGCATACACCACAACGGTCAGCGCCACGACGACGCCGATGTTCATGCTTGCCGCCGTCATCGAGATGGCAGTCTGTCCCACGGCAATCAGGGCAAAGCCGACCGGCAGCAGCGGCCATGCGCCACGGGCGTCCATCACACGTCCGCCCACAATCGAGGTCACGGCGTTGCAGGCAATCGCCGGCAAAATGAGCAGGCCCGCAATAAGTGCGGTCATGCCGTATGCGCCCTCAAAATAGAGCGGCAACAAAACGCTCATCGAGAACGTCGTCATCATCGACACCACCACAAGCAAGCACGCAGGCCAAAAACGAACGCTCGCCATGGGACGCACGTTAAGCACCGGATGCTCGAGCTTGAGCTGGCGGGCCGCAAACAGGCCGAGCAGCACAACGGCGGCGAAAAGCGCCACGACACCGGCAATCAGATTGGCCGAGAACTCGCCTACGGAATACACAAATGCCGTAATGCCGACCGCGAGCAAAACAACCGACAGAATATCAAGCGTGGTGTTCGAGCGCTCTCCGACATTCTGAACAAGCTTAACGCCCGCCGCGGCGACCGCAATGCCGCCCACCAGCGGCACTACGAATACCGCCCTCCAGCCAAATAACGTGCACATAAGACCGCTGATCACGGGTCCAAACGCCGGTCCTAGCGTAATGCAGGCGCCGCCCAGGCTCAGATACAGACCGAGCTTCTCGCGCGGGGCACAAGACAGCACCACATTCATCATGAGCGGGAACAAGATGCCCGATCCCGCAGCCTGCAAAATACGGCTTGGCAGCAAAACGCTAAACGACGGAGCGACCAGGCACAGGACTTCGCCGGCGACCATGCATCCGCATGCGAAAAACAGCAGCTTGCGCGTCGAGAAACGACCGGACAGGAAGGCCATGATGGCCGTAAAGATCGACGTCACGATCATGTAGCCCGAAACGAGCCACTGCGCCGTGGTGGCACTCACCGAAAAGGCCGCCATAATGTCGTGCAACGCCACGTTAATGATGTTCTCGTTAAACGCGGCAACAAAGGCTGCAATATACATTACGACGAGAAGCGCCGCAGTGCCGGATGGCGTTACTTTAACTTGTTGCTGAGATTTGCTCCCCATGCATTTCCTTCCTCTTGGAACGACAGTCGCATCGCCCCAGAGGAACAGTCCAGGGCGAAAAATGAGCCCTAGACTTACGCCAGACGCCGTACACGACGAGTCTGACAACATGGTCCAACCTCGAAAGATTGTAACGCGGACGCACAGCTTTCCTTCCGCGCTATTATTAAAAGTCCACGAAAGCATAAGACATGAGGAGCCCGCCATGATCAAGCCCATCATGAAATCCGAGTTCTTTTTGCGCCTGCCTTCCGAAGACGCAGGACCCGACGATGCCGCGACCGGGCAGGACCTCCTGGATACGCTCCACGAGCATGAGCACGAGTGCGTGGGCCTCGCCGCCAACATGATCGGGGTGCGCAAACGCATCATCTGCGTAAAGGACGGCAACAGGGCGCTCCTGATGTACAACCCTCAAATTCTTGAGCAGGTCAATGCCTATCAGACGAGCGAAGGATGCCTCTCGCTGGCCGGCGAGCGTCCCTGTACCCGATATCGCCGCATTAAGGTTGAGTATTTGGACGAGAACTTTGTCCGCCGCATCAAAAACTTCTCGGGCTACACCGCCGAGATCATCCAGCACGAAATCGACCACTGCCAAGGAATAGTTATATAGTTGCGCCAATTCAAGAAAGCTCCCTGCAGCCAAGCAACTGCAGGGAGCTCTTCATAGTGCGGAACTTCTATCCCCTACGCCTGGCGGTAGTGATCAAAGAAATCGGCGAGGTCTTCGAGCGACTCTTTGAGCACTTCCATGCGCGGCAGGTACACGATGCGGAAGTGATCGGGCTCGGCCCAGTTAAAGCCGCCGCCGCGCGTGATCAGAATCTTCTTCTCGTGCAGCAGGTCGAGGGCAAACTGCTCGTCATCGGTGATGTTGAACTTCTTAACATCCATCTTGGGGAAGATATAGAACGCCGCGCGCGGCTTGACCACCGAGATGCCATCGATCTTGTTGAGTGCCTCATACACAAAGTTGCGCTGCTCGTAGACACGACCGCCGGGACGGATGTAGTCGTTGACCGACTGATGGCCACCGAGCGCCGTCTGGACGATCGACTGGGCCGGCACGTTGGAGCACAGGCGCATGTTAGAGAGCATGTTGATACCCATAATGAAGTCGCTCATGCAGCGCTGGTTGCCCGAAAGCACCATCCAGCCAATACGATAGCCCGCGATCATGTGCGACTTGGAAAGGCCGCTAAAGGTAACGCAGGGCAGATCGGGAGCGAGCGAGGCAATCGAGACGTGCTCGTAGCCGTCCATGCACAGACGGTCGTAGATCTCATCGGCAAAGATCATCAGCTGATGCCTGCGCGCAACCTCGACGATGCCCTCGAGCACCTCGCGCGGGTAGACCGAGCCCGTGGGGTTGTTGGGGTTGATGATGACGAGGGCCTTGGTCGCGCTCGTGATCTTGGACTCCATATCCTCCAGATCGGGATACCAATCCGCCTGTTCATCGCACAGATAGTGCACGGGATGGCCGCCGGCAAGGGTTGCGCACGCCGTCCAGAGCGGATAGTCGGGGCTGGGGATCAAAATCTCGTCGCCATTGTCGAGCAGAGCGTTCATCGAAAGCTGAATGAGTTCGGACACGCCGTTGCCCGTGTAGATATGCTCCATCTGAACATTGGGCAGGCCCTTGATCTGCGAATACTGCATGATCGCCTTGCGCGCAGAGAACAGGCCGCGCGAATTGGAATAGCCTTCGCAGTCGGGCAGCTGCTGGCGCATGTCCTTAATGACCTCATCGGGCGTGCGGAAACCAAAGGGCGCGGGGTTGCCGATGTTGAGCTTGAGAATACGCTCGCCCTCGTCCTCCATACGGGCAGCCTCGTCGACGACGGGACCGCGCACGTCATACAGGACGTTATCGAGCTTGGTGGATTTAGAAAAAGTACGCATGGTGGTGCTCCTTGGAATTTGAGCTGAGAGACTAGGTTCGGATTTGGCAACGTTATGGGACGAGGACGTCTCGACTTGATCGGCGTCACTGGCGAGCAGCCAGGAAACATCGACCTCCAAAATGCGGGCGAGCAGCTCTGCCACATCGCGCCGCGGGATCGTCTTGCCGCTCACATATTGGCTCATCTGACTCTTGCCGAGTTTTTTGCCGAGCATCTCCGATGCGCGGATTACATCCGACTGGCGAACGTCGCGATCGGACATGGTCTGTCGCAGGCGATCGCTAAACGTCTCTTGGGCCATTAGAACCTCCTTGCTGGCAAAGTTCAATTTATAGAACACAAATTGAACCAAGGTTCAATTTAGGCAGCAGTATAACGCGGCACCTCATTCGAAAGTTCAATTT
>URWZ01000143.1 GCA_900551625.1 uncultured Collinsella sp. | reverse complement strand
ACCATATGGTGGGTGTCTCGGCGGGCGCGGCGTTTGGCTACAACTTTAAATCGCGGCAGATCGGACGCGCCATTCGCTACAACAAGGCCTATTGTGCCGATAAGCGCTATGCGGGTGTAGCAAGCTGGCTGCGGACCGGCGATATGTTCAATGCCGATTTTGCCTATCACGAGGTGCCTATCGAGCGCGATCCCATTGACTTGGAGGCGTATCGCGCCTGTCCCATGCGGTTTACGTGCGTGTGCACCGATATCGAGACGGGCAAGGCCGTCTACCATGACCTGCCCTATGGCGACGAGCGGGATATCGAGTGGATTCGGGCGTCGTCGGCGATTCCCGTGGCGACGCGCCCCGTTGCTATTGACGGGCATAAGTATCTGGATGGTGGCGTGGCTGATTCTATTCCCAGTGCATGGCTGTTTGCGCAGGGGTATGACCGCAATATCGTGGTGCTCACGCAGCCGGCGGGATTTGTGAAGCAGCCCAACAGCGTGATGCCCATGCTACGTCGCGTGTTCCGTCACTATCCGGAGTTTGTCGCGGCGCTTGAGCATCGGCATGAGGTCTACAATGCCACACTCGATGACCTGGCACGTCGCGAGGCTGCCGGCGAAATCTTTGTGGTGCGGCCGAGCGAATCGGTGAAGGTGCCGTCGCTGTGCCGCGAGCCCGATGAGCTCGAGCGCATCTATCAGATCGGCCGCCACGATGCGGAGTCGTCTTTGTCTGCGCTGGAAACGTATCTGGCAAGGTAGAGGCTGTGGCGGAAAGCGCATCCCGGAATGGAGGTCCAAACTGGGATGCGCTTTCTATTGCTAAAGATGTGAGGCTGCGGATCAGCTGCTCGGCCTGAGCCTATGCCTGCTGCCAGGTGTCGACGAGCTCCTTGGCGGCGGCGTGGGGGTCGTCGGCACTGCAGACGGCGCTCACCACAAAGAAGCCATCGACGCCGGTGGCCTTGAGCTGCGGCAGGTCGGCCGTCTTGACGCCGCCGCCCACCACGATGGGCACGGGGCTTGCCGCGTGGAGTGCGGCCAGGTCCTCAAAGCTCTTGGTGATGATAGAGCCGTCGGCCGCGCGTCCGCAATCGCGTTTGGTCTCGGTCTCGTGGAGTGGGCCGATGCCCAGGTAGTCGACTAGGCTCATGTCGGCGGTCTTGACGTACTCGAGCATCTCCTCGCAACGGGCCGAAAGGCCCACGATGGCATCGGGGCCCAATAGTTTGCGGCAGACCTCAACGGGAATATCGCTCTGACCCACGTGCACGCCGTCGACAGCAATACCCTGCTCGCGCGCGGCGAGTACGCAGTCCAGGCGGTCGTCGATTAACAGGGCGACCTGACCGGTCTTGCCAGCCTGTGCGATAGCCTGCGCGGCGTCGCCGGCCAGCGCGATGATCTCGCGGGCGCTTGCCACCTTGGAGCGCACCTGGATGCAGGTAAAGCCTGCGTCGAGCGCCTGGGCCACCACGTCGCCCACGGGACGCCCGAGCGTGTTTTCGGGGCCGAGTACCAGATAGGCCGAGATATCAAGGTTGTCGCGGATACTCATCGTGCTTCCTCCTGCTTTTTGATCTGCGCTTCCATGCGCTCAAGCTTGCCGGTCATGGTGTCAGTAAATCCGGGTCGAATATCGGCTTTGAGCACGACTTCGGTGCGGATGCCCTTGCTCGCCAACACAAAGGTTGCGTCGCGCACGACCTGCATGACCTCGTCCCAGTCGCCCTCGATCTCGGTGAACATCGAGGTGGTGCGGTTGGGAAGGCCGCTCTCGCGAATGACGCGCACGACCTCGGCGACCTCGGCGGACAGCTCATCGCCGGTGCCGCATGGGGCGATGGCCACGGCGACGAGCGTGTTCATGCCGGCATTGGTTACGGGCTCGGACATGGCTTATGCCTCCTCGAGCTCGAGTCGGTTATCGGCGATGTCCTGGGCGGTCGCGCGGTAGAGCTCGTCGATAAAGGCGACCTTAAAGCTTGCCGGGGCATCGGCGACAGCGGCGGCACGCGTGCCGGCAACGTTGTAGACGGCGGTACCGCAGACGGCAGCCGTAAACGGGTTGGCAGCGCAGGCGTACACGGCCAGCACGCCGCCCTGCGAGCAGCCGCAGCCGGTGATCTTGGACATGAGCGGGCTGCCGCCGTGGGACTTGGCCACCGTCGTGCC
Source organism: uncultured Collinsella sp. (assembly GCA_900551625.1). GTDB lineage: Bacteria > Actinomycetota > Coriobacteriia > Coriobacteriales > Coriobacteriaceae > Collinsella. Next base: position 2,691 of record URWZ01000143.1, on the reverse strand, counting down.
GTCGGTGATCAGGTCGACTTCGCCCGAGACCACTACGGCGCCGCCGGTGTAGCGGGCGAGCGCCACGGCAGCATCGCGGGCGGCGTCGACCGTGTCGGTGGTATCGACACCGCGCACGCGACTCAGATCAGCTGCCTCGCCCTCAAGACCCCACAGGCCGGCGAGCGCGATAATCTCGGAGGCGTTGCCGCGCACGATGGCGGGCTTGCACTGCTTGAGCTCGTTTACCAGCTGGGTGCGCAGGCTACCGATGCCCAGGCCAACCGGATCGAGCACCCAGGGCTTGCCGGCATCGTGTGCCGCCTTGGCCGCGCGGGGAATCGTCTGTTCGTAGATGGGGAAGAGCGTGCCCATGTTGAGATAGATGGCGCCGCCGCCGGCAACGAGCGCCTCGCCCTCGTCGGGCAGATAGACCATGGCGGCCGAACCGCCCACGGCGAGCTGAGCATTGGCGACAAAGTCGATCGTCACCGTGTTGGTGATGGAGCCGGCCATCGGATTGGTGGCGCGAATCTCCTCCACGGCCTTGACCATATGTTGCTTAAGCTGTTCCGAATCAATCACTGCACATGCCTCCTTGGCATAGAAAAGGGGCGCTGTGCATAGACAGCGCCCCTGTAAAGGCGGCATGCTCCCTACGCCAGCATTAACTGACAGGTTCAAAGGATTGGGCCCCATGCCCTCTCAGCCTTGTGGTTTGCACCGCCGGCACTCCCGCATCGAATCTGTTGTTCCCTATACTAGCGCACCTGCCAAAAAGGGACAGGTTTATTTTGGCAGGTCGTTACAATAGGTAGGACCGATACGAATGGGGGCCTTATGATTAAACTTGTGCTGACCGATATGGACGATACACTGATTCCAGCCGGGCATGACGGCGCCAGCGACTACGCCATCGAGGGCATTCATGCCATGCAGACGGCGGGTCTGCACTTTGGCCCGGTTTCGGGCCGTCAGCCGTCCGCGATGGGCTGGATGTTCAAAAATCGTTCCGAGTGCTTCTCGACTGGCGCGTTCTGTAACGGCCAGGTCATGTTTGTGGACGGTGAGGCGGTAGCCTCGCATGCGACCGACAACGCCGCCCTTATGCGCTTGGCTGACTACTTGGAGCAGGAGACCGACGATACGTACCTGAAGGTCTACAGCCTGGGTGATGACTTTTGGGGCAACGATGCCTATTGCGTGACGAGCGACCCCGAGCGCGTACGCCGCGCCATGGAGTCGGGCGGCAACGCATGGCTCAAAGGCGAGGAGGCCCCGTGCCGTCCTGTTGTCGATGATGCCCCGGTATACAAGGCGAATATCTGGAGCGCCCGCTCGCGTGAGGAGCTCGCGGAGCTACGTGAGCGCGTTGCCGCTGAGGTACCGGAGCTCTCACTCGTGTTTCCCAACAATCGTGTGCGCCTGTTCGACATCCTTCCAGCAGGTTGGGACAAGGGCTGCGCTGCGCTGGAGCTGGCGCGCGCTTTGGGCCTGACGACCGATGAGGTGGCCGTATTTGGCGATTCCGATAACGATCTGCCCATGATCGATGCCGTTCCCAACTCCGTTGCAGTCGCCAATGCCAACGAGGCTGTCACGGCTGCCGCGCGCTGGCATATCGGCGCTGCGGCAGACGATGCGGTTGCTGGGGCTCTGCATCAGATTGCCGCCTGCGCCGCGACGGGGGAGATGCCGCCGTTTATGCGTCAGATGGATGCGACGGGTTTCGACGTCACGAACGTCTAGGGAGAAGGCTATGAAGCTCCAGCAGCTCAGATATGTCGTCAAAGTTGCCGAATGCGGCAGCATCACCGAGGCCTCGCGCCGACTCTTTGTGTCGCAGCCTTCGATTACCGCGTCGATTCGCGATCTCGAAAACGAGATGGGTGTGCACATCTTTGAGCGCACCAACAAGGGTGTCATTGTGTCCGAGGAGGGCGAGACCTTCTTGGGCTACGCGCGACAGGTGCTCGACCAGGCCGATCTGCTCGAAGGCAAGTACAAGGGCGCGTCCGAGCAGGTGCCGCACTTTAGTGTGAGTTGCCAGCATTATTCCTTTGCCGTTAATGCGTTTGTCGATGTGATCCGTGAGTTCGATGCCGCGCGCTACGACTTTACCCTGCGCGAGGAGCAGACTCACGAGATTATCGAGGACGTCGCGCATATGAAAAGCGAGCTCGGCATCCTGTATCTGTCGGAGCACAATCGCGAGGTCATCGAGCGCATGCTCGCCGCCAACGAGCTCGTATTCGAGGGGCTCTTCTGCGCCGCGCCGCATGTCTTTGTATGCGCCGACCATCCACTGGCGGACCGCGCCAGCGTAACGCTCGAGGACTTGGAAGACTATCCGTTCCTGTCCTACGAGCAGGGCAGCTACAACTCGTTTTACTATTCCGAGGAACTGACCTCGACGTTTGAGCGTCGCAAGAATATCCGCGTGCGCGACCGTGCGACGCTGTTCAACCTGGCTATGGGACTTAACGGTTACACGGTGTGTTCGGGTGTGATCAGCCATGAACTTAACGGCCCCGGTATTATCTCCATTCCGCTCGATGTGGACGAGTACATGGAGATCGGCATCATCACGCGCAAGAACACGACGCTTACGCGCTACGGTCAAGCCTATATCGACGCGATCCGTCAGCATATCTAGGCTGCTGTGCTCCTGTCTCTTATACACATCTGACGCTGCCGACGATATGCAGTGTG
>URWZ01000142.1 GCA_900551625.1 uncultured Collinsella sp. | reverse complement strand
TCTACACACTGCATATCGTCGGCAGCGTCAGATGTGTATAAGAGACAGCACCATCAACCTTATGGAAGTCTGCGGCACGCACACCGTGAGCATCGGCCGCTATGGCTTTCGCTCCATTATGCCAGCCGGGCTCAAGCTGCTGAGCGGACCGGGCTGCCCCGTCTGCGTTACCGCCAACCGCGACATCGACCACGCAATCGCGCTCGCCAACATAGACGGCGCCATCATCACCACCTTTGGCGACATGATGCGCGTGCCCGGATCGTCTACCTCGCTCGCTGCGCAAAAGGCGGCCGGGCGCGACATCCGCATCGTCTACTCCCCGCTCGACGCGCTCGACATTGCCGGGCAGAACCCCGATCGTCCGGTCATTTTTATGGGCGTGGGCTTTGAGACCACGACGCCCACCATCGCCGCCGCCATCTTGGAGGCCGAGGCGCGCGGGCTTTTGAACTTTTCGGTCTATTGTGCCCACAAGACCACGCCGCCGGCGTTGCGCGCCATCGCCAACGACCCCGAGACCGCCATCGACGGCTTTATCCTGCCGGGCCACGTCGCCACCATCACGGGCTTGGCGCCCTTTAGCTTTTTGGTCGACGAGTTCGATACCCCGGGCGTGGTCACGGGATTTGAACCGGTCGATATCCTGCAGGGCATCTGCATGCTGGTCCAGATGGTTGTCGAGGGCAGGCCCGCGATCGACAACGCCTACCGCCGTGGCGTCAACGCAGACGGCAACCCCGTGGCGCGCCAGCTGGTCGAGCAGGTGTTTGAACCATGCGGCACCACGTGGCGCGGGCTGGGGCCGATTGCCAACTCGGGCCTTTCTATCCGCCCCGAGTTCTCGCGCTTTGATGCCCGCGCTCGCTTTGACGTGCCCGTTGAGGCGACGGTCGAGCCGCGTGGATGCCGCTGCGGCGACGTGCTGCGCGGGGCCATTACGCCGAACAGCTGCCCGCTCTTTGGCCGCACCTGCACGCCCGAGCACCCCGTCGGACCGTGCATGGTGAGCTCCGAGGGCAGCTGCGCGGCGTACTACCGCTACCGTAACTAGCCTGGACGCACCCGCACACTGGCACCACCCACGATTGGAGTTTTGGATATGTCCCATAGCATCACCGATAGCACCGTCCTGTTGGGCCACGGCTCTGGCGGTCAGATGATGAAACGCATCATCGATGAGGTCTTTTTGGATGCCTTTGGGTCGCCCGAGCTGCTCGCGGGCAACGACGCCGGCGTCGCCGCGCTGCCCGCGAGCGGGCGCATCGCCATGTCGACCGACAGCTTTGTAGTCTCGCCGCAGTTCTTCCCCGGTGGCAACATCGGCCGCCTTGCCGTGTGCGGAACCGTCAACGACGTCGCGACCTCGGGCGCCAACGTGCGCTACCTGTCGTGCGGCTTTATCCTCGAAGAGGGCTATCCCATGGATAAGCTCCGCCAGATTGTGCAGACGATGGCCGAAACGGCGCGCGAAGCGGGCGTGTCCATAATCACGGGCGACACCAAGGTGGTCGAGCGCGGCGGGGCCGACGGCGTCTATATCAATACCGCCGGCGTGGGCGAGGTTCCCGCGGGCGTGGCGCTCAGCGGTGCCAACTGCCAGCCCGGCGATGTCATTCTGGTATCGGGTACGCTGGGCGACCACGGCATCGCCATCATGAGCCAACGCGAGGGCCTGGCGTTTTCGAGCACGATAGAAAGCGACGCCGCGCCGCTCAACCACCTGATTGCCGACGTTTTGGCCGCAGCGCCCGGCACGCATTGCTTTCGCGACCCCACGCGCGGTGGCCTGGCGTCCACACTCAACGAGTTTGCCCAGGCCAGCGGTGTTGCCATGGAGGTCGACGAGGATGCCGTGCCCGTGCGTCCCGACGTGCAGGCCGCCTGCGAGATGCTCGGCTACGATGTGCTGCAGGTGGCAAACGAGGGCAAGATGGTTGCCGTCGTGCCGGCCGAGCAAGCCGATGCCGCGTTGAGCGCCATGCGCGCCGCCCGCTACGGCGAGAATGCCGCCATCATCGGTCGCGTGCTGCCACTTGCCGAGGGCTCCCGTCCCGCCGTGCGCGTGCGCACCGGCTGGGGCTCGACCCGTATCCTCGACATGCTCGTGGGAGAGCAGCTGCCGAGAATTTGCTAGGGCGGAATCGCATGATTGGCGCGATGTCACCTGATATCCCTGGAGATGTTCAGATTCCAACCACGCCCAACGCGGAAGCCCAGTATTATGAGGTGCGTTTTAAATCCAATGACGGGAGCTTTCATGGCAGCAGCTTTTTCCCATGTGATCTTTGACCTGGACGGCACCATCCTCAACACGCTCGAGGACCTGGCGGCCGCCGGCAACCATACCTGCGAGACGCACGGCTGGCCCACGTTTGCCGTCGACGAGTACCGCTACAAGGTGGGAAACGGCATGCTCAAGCTGGTTGAGCGTTTTATGCCTGCCGAGTATGCAGGCGACAGCCGTATGTTTGAGCAGACGCTTGCCGAGTTTAGGGCTTACTACGGCGAGCACAAGGAGGACCACACCGCCCCCTATGCCGGCACAATCGAGATGCTCGACCGCCTGCGCGCCGCGGGTGTGCAGCTAGCCGTGCTCACTAACAAGGACCACGTCTCGGCGGCTCCGCTTATCGAAAAGTATTTTGGTTCCGAGCGCTTTGCGCTGGTGCAGGGCCGTGTCGATGCGTTTCCGCCCAAGCCCGAAGCGCCCGTCACGCTGCATGTGATGGAGGAGCTGGGCGCCGATCCGGCAACCACGCTCTATGTGGGCGATTCCAATGTCGATATCCTGACCGGCCACAACGCCGGCCTTAAGAGCGCGGGCGTCAGCTGGGGCTTCCGCGGCCGCGCAGAGCTGGAGGCCGCCGGCGCCGACTACGTGGTGGATAGCCAGGCAGAGCTCGCGGCGCTGATTCTGGGCGAGTAACCGCTCATCCCTCCCACGGGCAGCTAATGTGGGACGGGACTCTTTTAGCTGCCCCCGCACCAAAGAAGTGTCCCCAACTGCCGGCAGAAAAGGAACGTCCCCAAGTGCCGCCCCAATGACTACCATGGCAACGCCGCAGGTAGAGGACGGACAGCGAAAACGCCCCTAAGCGAGCAAGGTGACGTGAAATGAAAGGGCGCTGACCTTCTGGTCGCGCCCTTGAAATTGAACGTCAGTTTGCCGCTTGGGGCCGTTTGCAGCGTCGAGCAGTTACGCGGTTTGGTAAAACCGCGTAACTATAAAGCCTCGAGTGCGGCGGCGATGCGCTTCATGGCGGCGTCGGCGGCGGCTTGGTCGGGGGCTTCGGCCAAAACGCGAATCACCGACTCGGTTCCGCTCTTGCGCACGAGCACGCGGCCCTCGCCCGCCAGCGACGCCTCGGCCTCGGCGATGGCGTTCTGTACGCCCATGTTCTCGAGCGCGGCATCCTTGTCGGCCACGCGCACGGCAACCTGCGCCTGCGGCAGCAGCTTGCACGGAGCCATGAGTTGCGAGAGCGTCTCGCGCTCGGCGCGAATCACTTCCATCACACGCAGCGAGGTCATAATGCCGTCGCCCGTGCGCTCGATATCGCCAAAGATCGTATGGCCCGTCTGCTCGCCGCCCAGGCTGTAGCCGCCCTCGCGCATCTTGGCGTACACGTGGCGGTCGCCCACGCCGCTGGTCACGGCGCTCAGACCGGCAAGCTCCAGCGACTTGACCAGGCCAAAGTTGCTGGCGATCGTCGGCACCACGGTACCGCCCGAGAGGCGCCCGTGCTTGTTCAGGTACACACCGCACACATACAGGATCTGGTCGCCGTCGACCACGCGGCCGCGCTCGTCCACGGCCAAGCAGCGATCGGCATCACCGTCGTAGGCAAAGCCCACATCCAGGCCCTGCTCCACCACGTGGCGCTGCAGGCGCTCCATATGCGTGGAGCCGCAGTCAACGTTGATGTTAAAACCGTCGGGCGCGGCATTGATTACGCGCACATCGGCGCCCAGCGCGTCGAACACCGGCTTGGCCACCGAGGAAGCCGAGCCGTTAGCGCAGTCGATGCCGATCTTGACGCCCTGCAGCGAAAAGTTCGCGCTTGCGATGAGCGAGGCAATATAGCGGTTGCGACCCTGCATGTAGTCCACCGTGGCGCCGATGTGGTTACCCGTTGCCAGCGGTACTTCGTTCTTGCCATCGATGTAATCCTCGATGAGCTCCAGCACGTCCTCGTCCATCTTAAAGCCGTCGCTGTTGACGAGCTTAATACCGTTATCGCAAAACGGGTTGTGGCTCGCACTGATCATGATGCCGCAATCGAAGCAGCCTTCCACAGTCTGATGCGCTACGCCCGGCGTGGGGATCACGTGCAGCATATAGGCGTCCGCACCGCTCGCGACCAGGCCGCTCACCAGCGCCGCCTCGAACATATAGCTCGAGCGACGCGTGTCCTTGCCCACGATCACGCGCGCTTTGGTCCCGCGGTTGGCGCCGTAATACCAGCCCACAAAGCGGCCGATCTTATAAGCGTGCTCTACCGTCAGTCCAACGTTGGCCTCACCGCGAAAGCCGTCGGTGCCAAAGTACTTCATATCTTACTTATCCTGTTCAAACGTTTGAGCGGTTGGCGTGGTGCGAACCTTAAGCGCTTTGTGCCCAGAGTCCTTCGAAGTCGTAACCGTGTACTCGACCTTTATGTCTTGTCCAAGAAGCATGTGGACGCCGCCCCATGCAACCTTCAGGCCATCGTGCGTCGCTTCGTTCATCTCGATAGAACCGGAGCCCGAAGTCTTAATGTCCGAAATGCTGCCTCCCGCGGGAGCGTAGAGATAGAGCCTCAGCACCTCGTCATCAATATCCTGGCTAATGCCGTTATGGCCCTGGAACTGTCTCTTATACACATCTGACGCTGCCGACGATATG
>URWZ01000141.1 GCA_900551625.1 uncultured Collinsella sp. | reverse complement strand
GGGCTCGGAGATGTGTATAAGAGACAGCCCCCGTTCTCGGGCGTTATTCGTTCCCTGCGGCAGAATTTACGCCGCTTCGTCGAACTGCGAGTTGTACAGGTCGGCGTAGAAGCCGCCCTGGGCGAGCAGCTCGTCGTGCGTGCCCTTCTCGATGATGTCGCCGTCGCGAATCACCAGGATCACGTCGGCGTTTCGGATCGTGGACAGGCGATGCGCGATAACAAAGCTCGTGCGGCCCTGCATCAGCGCATCCATGGCGCGCTGGATAAGCTCCTCGGTGCGGGTATCCACGTTGGAGGTCGCCTCGTCCAGAATCAGCGCCGGGCGGTCGGCCAAAATGGCACGGGCGATGGTCACGAGCTGGCGCTGACCCTGCGACAGGTTAGTGCCCTCCTCGTTGATCATAAAGTCGTAGCCGCCGGCGAGCGTATGGATAAAGTGGTCGCAGCGTGCGGCACGTGCAGCGGCTTCGACCTCGGCATCGCTCGCATCGGGGCGTCCGTAGCGGATGTTTTCGCGGATGGTGCCGTTAAACAGCCAGGTATCCTGCAGCACCATGGCAAACTCGCCGCGAAGTGCCGCGCGGTCCCAGTCGCGCACGTCGATGCCCTCGACGCGCAGCGAACCGCCGTCCACATCGTAGAAGCGCTGCAGCAGCTTGATGAGCGTGGTCTTGCCGGCGCCGGTGGGGCCGACGATGGCGATGGTCTGGCCGGGCTGCGCCTCGCAGCTAAAGTCGTGGATGATGGTCTTGTCGGGCGTGTAGCCAAACTTGACATGGTCAAACTCCACGTGGCCGGGGCGCTTCTCGGGAATCTGCGCGTCGGCCTTCTGCTCCTCCTCGGGCGCGGCCAGGAACTCAAACACACGCTCGGTGGCAGCTGCCATCGACTGCATCGTGTTGCTCACGTTGCCCAGCTGCTGCACGGGCTGCGTAAAGTTGCGAACGTACTGGATAAAGCTCTGGATGTCGCCGGGCGTGGCGTTGCCGGTCAGCGCGAGCTGTGCGCCCACCACGACAACGCCCACGTAACCCATGTTACCCACCAGGCTCATAAGCGGCATCATCAGGCCCGACAGGAACTGCGAACGCCAGCCACTAATAAACAGGCGGTCGTTTTGACGGTCGAACTCCTCGATTGAGGCCTCGGCGCGGTCGAACACCTGAATGACGTTTTGACCGGCAAAGTCCTCCTCGATAATGCCGTTGACGGCGCCCAGGACCTGCTGCTGCTCGCGGAAGTACGGCTGCGAGAAGTGAATCATCACCATCAAGATAATTGCGGCTGCCGGCAGCGTGAGCACGGTGACGCCGGTGAGCGGCAGGCTGATCGACAGCATCATGACGAGCACGCCGATAATCTGCGTCACCGACGTGATGAGCTGCGTCACGCTCTGGTTGAGCGACTGGCCGAGTGTATCGACGTCGTTGGTGATGCGGCTGAGCACATCGCCCTTGCTGTGACCGTTGAAGTAGCTCATCGGCACGACGGCTATCTTGGCGGCAATCTCCTTGCGCATGCGGTAGCAGATCTTTTGCGTGACACCGGTCATGAGCCAGCCCTGGATCAGGCTGCAGGCAGAGCTCGCCAGATACAGGCAGAGCAAAAAGCCGAGCGTCTTGGCGATCCAGTTAAAGTCGACATCGCCGGTGCCGTTGACCTTGGCAACCAGGCCCTCGAACAGCTTGGTCGTAACCTGGCCGAGTACCTTGGGTCCCACAATGTTAAAGATGACCGAGCATACGGCAAAGGCGACGGCGACAAACACGGCAACCTTGTGCTGGCCGATATAGCCGAGCAGCTGCCTCATGGTGCCCTTAAAGTCCTTGGCCTTTTCGCCGCGACGCATGCCGCCCATGCGGCCCATGGGTCCACGCTGACGGGTGGGCTTGGGAATTTGGGTCTTGGTCTCGTCTGCCATTAGCGCTCGCCTCCTTCCATGACGGCTGCAATCTCTTCTTGGGTAAGTCCCAGCTCCTTGGCGGAAAGCTGCGACTGTGCGATTTCCAGGTACGCCGGGCAGCTGCGCAGCAGCTCCTCGTGCGTACCGGTGCCCACCACGTGGCCGTCGTCGAGCACGATGATTTGGTCGGCGTGCATGATGGTCGCGATGCGCTGGGCCACGACCACGAGCGCGGCGTCGGTGACATTTTTGGCGAGCTCCTCGCGCAGGCGCGCGTCGGTCTTGTAGTCAAGCGCGCTAAACGAGTCATCGAACACCACGACCTCGGGCTTCTTGGCCAGGGCGCGGGCGATGGCCAGACGCTGGCGCTGACCGCCCGAAACATTGGAGCCACCCTGGCTGATGGGGGAGTCGTAACCGCCCTCGCGCTCGGCGATAAAGTCCTCGGCTTGGGCGATGCGCGCGGCCTGGCGCATGTCATCATCGCTTACCATGTCGCCGGCAAACTTGAGGTTGCTCTCGACGGTACCCGAGAATAGGCGCCCCTGCTGCGGGATGTAACCAATGCGGCGGCGCAGCTCGGAAAGGGTCATGTCGCGCACATCGATGCCGTCGAGCGAAATGCTGCCGCCCGTGACGTCGTACAGGCGCGGAATCAGCTGCACGAGCGTGGACTTGCCCGAGCCCGTGGAGCCAATGATGCCGAGCATCTGACCGGCATGCGTGGTGAAGTTCACGCCGCTGATGACGTCGGCGCGGGCATCGGGATACTGGAAGCTTACGTCGCGGAAAGTGAGCTCACCGCGCGGCGCGCTGGCGGCAGGCAGTTTGGGCGAGGCGGGGTCGTTGATGCTGGTGGGGCAGGTGATGACCTCTTCCACGCGCTCGGCCGCGACCTCGGCACGGGGCAGGATGACCGAAACCATGGTGAGGATCATAAACGCCATAACGATCTGCATGGTGTAGGAGATAAACGCCATCATGTTGCCGACCTGCATCACGCCGTCGGACACGCCCTGCGCGCCAAACCAGACGATAAGCACGGTGATGCAGTTCATGACCAGCATCATGAGCGGCATCATAAAGCTCATGGCGCGGTTGGTGTAGAGCTGCGTGGTCATCAGGTCGAGCGACGCCTTGTCAAAACGCTCGAGCTCATGCTCCTCGCGGTTGAACGAGCGGATGGGCATAAGGCCGTCGAGTAGCTCGCGGGCGGTAAGGTTCACGCGGTCCACGAAGCTCTGCATCTTCTTGAACTTGGGCATGGTGAGGCCCATGAGCACGCCGACGACGGCCGAGACCGCGATGATGGCCACGGCGATGGTCCACTCCAGGCCGGTGTGGTTGGCCAGGACGCGCATGACGGCGACGATGCCCATGACGGGAGCCATCAGGCACATGCGGATAAACAGGGTTGCGGCCATCTGGATCTGCTGAATATCGTTGGTGCAGCGGGTGATGAGCGAGGCCTGGCTAAACTTGCCCACCTCGGCCGGCGAGAAGTGCATAACCTTGTTGAAGGTCTCGCGGCGCAGGTCGCGGGCGATGGAGCAGGCGGTGCGCGACGCCACGGCACCGGTCAGAATGGTGGCGACGAGCGACACCAGGCACAGCCCAAACATCGTGGTCGCCATGTGGCTCAGGTAGGCGTTCTGCACGTCGGCGGGGTCGATGCCCTGTGCCTTGTACTCGTCCTGTACATAGCTCACGGCGCGCTGGGTGACGATGGAGCCCGACATGGAGCCCATTTTGTCCGCCATTTGGTTGGCGCCCTCGACGAGCTTGCCCTGATCGATAAGACCGCCTTCAACGCCTAGGCGCAGGCTCTTCATGGTGATCTTGCCGCCGTCGGCGTCGATCTGCTTTTGCATGCTCTGCGCGGCTGCGGCCTTCTGCTGCATCTCGGCGAGCTGCTCGGGCGTCATCGCCGCCATCTGCTCGGGGGTGGGCATGGCCTGAGCGGCGCCGCCATCGCTTGCCTCGGTGGATGCGCCGGTCATGTCGCCCATGGAGTCGGCGTCGATGCCCTGGTTGAACGAAAGGACGACGGTCTCGGGCAGGCTCATGATGTCGGCAATCTTGCCGCCGTCGGCGCGCTCCTCCTCAGTGCCCTTGTACGTTCGAATGCCGTTATTGTCCGCCTTACTAAACACGGCCTCCACAGCCTTGGCGTCCTTGGCGCTCATAAAGAGTTCGAGGTCGTCGAGCGATTCGGCGCGAATGGTGTCGGGCACGGGCGAGGCAATGCCGCCTTGCTGCACGCCCACGTCGACGATGTCGCTCATATAGGTAGGCAGCGCCAGATCGGCGTTGCAGCTGATTACGATAAGCACGATAGCTGCGAACAGTGCCAGGACATGCTTTTTAAAGAGCTTGAGAATCCTCACTCGGCATCTCTCCTTTCTTGATTGCGGTCGATAATTTCGTTGGCACGTCTAAGAAGGCGCACCATCTCTTGGGTATCTGTTTCGCCGAGCTGCTCGAGGAAAGCCGCAGTGCGGTCCTCGAATTCCCGGCGTTTGATTTCGAGATCCTGGAATCCCTTGTCGGTCACTATGACGTGTACGCGACGACGGTCAGTCTTTGAGTGCTCGCGCTCGACCCAGCCCTTGGCCTCGAGGGCGCGTAAGATATTGGCGATGCGGGCGCTCGAGACCCAGGCGCGATCAGCGAGTTCGCTCGGCGTGAGCGAACCGCCGGCGAGTATGAGGGCGCGCATGACGGCCATCTCGCCGCCGAGGGCTTTGTCCGCAAAACGCGAAATGCGCTGATGCATGCTGCCGAACTCGGTAAGGAGCTGACGCCCAAGTTCACGGAAATCGGTATCTTCCACCGAAAACCCCTAACACTAGAAACTATTTTCGGTGAAAGATGATACCCTTGCACGCGTACCCTATGCGGTAGATTTTGGGACATGTCTAGAAAACTACCTTTAGGCGACCTCCGTACACCCTGTCTCTTATACACATCTCCGAGCCCACGAGAC
>URWZ01000140.1 GCA_900551625.1 uncultured Collinsella sp. | reverse complement strand
GAGATAGCGTAGCGTCTCGTGGGCTCGGAGATGTGTATAAGAGACAGGCACCATTGTTGCCGTTGGCGCCGGCAAGGTCAACGACAAGGGTGAGCGCATTCCCATGGACGTCAAGGTCGGTGACGTTGTCATCTACGGTAAGTTCGGTGGCAACGAGGTTAAGGTCGACGGCGAGAAGTATCTGCTCATGCGCGCCGATGACATCTACGCTGTCGTCGAGGCCTAGTCTCGTCAGAATCTCTGATTCGTCTTTGAACGCGCTCGTCGCATAGGACTCGGAAGCGGCGACGCGAGTCACATTTCTTTTGGAGGATTACCCACTATGGCAAAGAACATTACGTTCAACACCGATGCCCGCGCTAAGCTCGCCAAGGGCGTCAACACCCTGGCCGACGCCGTTACCGTCACCATGGGCCCCAAGGGCCGCTACGTTGCGCTGCAGCGCACGTTCGGTGCCCCGACCATCACCAACGACGGCGTTTCCGTCGCTAAGGAGATCGAGCTCGAGGACAACATCGAGAACATGGGCGCCCAGCTGGTGAAGGAGGTCGCCACCAAGACCAACGACACCGTGGGTGACGGCACCACCACCGCAACCCTGCTCGCTCAGGCCATCGTCAACGACGGTCTGCGCAACGTCGCCGCTGGCGCCAACCCGCTGGCCATCCGTCGCGGCATCGACAAGGCCGTCAACGCCGCCGTCGCCGAGATGAAGAAGCAGGCCAAGCCGGTCGAGACCAAGGAGCAGATTGCTTCCGTCGGTACCATCTCCGCCGGTGACCCCGAGGTCGGCGAGAAGATTGCCGAGGCCATGGAGGTCGTGGGCAAGGACGGCGTCATCACCGTCGAGGATTCCCAGACGTTCGACATCACCATCGACACCGTCGAGGGCATGCAGTTCGACAAGGGCTATGTCTCCGCTTACTTCGTCACGGACAACGACCGCATGGAGGCCGTGATGAAGGATCCGTACATCCTCATCACCGACCAGAAGATCTCCAGCGTTCAGGACATCATGCCCGTTCTCGAGGCTGTCCAGCGCGCTGGCCGTGGCCTGCTCATCATCGCTGAGGACATCGACGGCGAGGCTCTGCCTACCCTGGTCCTCAACAAGATCCGTGGCGCCCTCAACGTCTGCGCCGTTAAGGCCCCGGGCTACGGCGATCGCCGCAAGCGCATCCTCGAGGACATCGCCGTCCTCACCGGTGGCCAGGCTGCCCTGGACGAGCTGGGCGTGAAGGTCGCTGACATCACCGCCGATATGCTCGGTACCGCTAAGTCCGTCACCATCTCCAAGGACAACACCGTCGTCGTCGGTGGCGCTGGTTCCAAGGAGGCCATCGACGCTCGTATCGCTCAGATCAAGGGCGAGATGGAGAACACCACCTCTGACTTCGACCGCGAGAAGCTCCAGGAGCGCCTGGCCAAGCTCTCCGGCGGCGTTGCCGTCATCAAGGTCGGCGCTGCTACCGAGTCCGAGCTCAAGGAGATCAAGCACCGCGTCGAGGATGCCCTGCAGGCTACCCGCGCTGCTGTCGAGGAGGGCATCGTCGCCGGCGGTGGCGTCGCCTTCATGGACGCTGCTCCTGCGCTCGACGCTGTCGAGATCGACGACCCCGAGGAGAAGATCGGCGTCGACATCGTCAAGAAGGCTCTGACCGCTCCGGTCGCTACCATCGCCAAGAACGCTGGCTTTGAGGGCGCTGTCGTGGTCGACAAGGTTGCCGAGCTGCCCGCCGGCCAGGGTCTCAACTCTGCCAACGGCGAGTGGGGCGACATGATCGAGATGGGCGTCCTCGACCCCGTCAAGGTCAGCCGCGTCACCCTTCAGAACGCTGCTTCTGTCGCCAGCCTGATCCTCATCACCGAGGCTACCGTCTCCGATGTGCCCAAGAACACTCAGCTTGAGGACGCTATCGCTGCTGCTACCGCTGGTCAGCAGGGCGGCGGTATGTACTAAGGCCGACAAGGTCTAGAACTCCCACCGGGAATCCGGGGGCGTGACGGGGTTTCTCTCCGGAACGTCCTCGGACATGCAAAGAGGCTCCGCATCGCGCTTCGCGCTGCGGAGCCTCTTTGCGTCCTGCGGAATGTTCCGGAGAGAAACCCCGTCACGCCCCCGGATTCCCTGCGTTTACGGCCTTGAGGTCGGCTCGCGGAGAAAGTCATGGTTGATGGGAGTACGTGTCCCTTTCGCTGTTTCGCGCTTTGCGCGAAAAGCGCGTTACTTTGGCATGGGTGGGGAACGTGGTTGTTGCGGCAACTGATCCCCGCCACAAATTACCCTTGGCATACTTGCGCGAAAGCCTGCTCGTGCTACACTTGCAATTGCTGTTTCAGGGCGGGGTGAAATTCCCCACTGGCGGTAAATCGGGCGGTGCCAAAGGGGTGCCGTGGCGCAGGCGAGGATCTGCGTCGAGCCGATGAGTCCGCGACCCGTGCGTGCGTTGGTTCGCATGCCGGCTGAACTGGTGAGATCCCAGTACCAACGGTTAGAGTCCGGATGAAAGAGGCAGGTGATCTTATGTCTGAACAGTCGCAGCATATCCATTTTGAGAACACGAATAGGTGGAGCACCAAACAGCTCGTTACCATGGCGTTGATGTGCGCCTTGGGTGCCCTGTTTATGTACGTGCAGCTGCCCATCCTTCCTTCGGCGCCGTTTTTGACGTATGACCCGTCGCTGGTGCCGGCGATGGTGTGCGGATTTGCGTATGGCCCCGGTGCTGGTACCGCTGTTGCAGCCATGGCGATCGTTATCCATGCGCTCACTACGGGTGACTGGGTCGGCGCGCTTATGAACCTGGTTGCCACGCTGGGCTACATTCTGCCCGCGGCTATTGTCTACCAGAAGATGCATACCTATAAGGGTGCCGTGATTGGCCTGGCGCTCGGCGTTATTGCCGCTACGGCGTTGTCTATGGTCGCAAACCTTACCATTGGCGTATGGTTCTGGTATGGCTCGGTCGATGTGATCGCCCCACTCATGATTCCTGCCGTGCTGCCGTTCAACCTTATCAAGACCGTGCTCAACTCGGTGTTGACGCTCGCGGTGTACAAGGCGGTCTCTAATCTCATCACGCCCAAGAAGGACCAGGTCAAAGGCCGCGCATGATTGAGTGTCGGGGCGTTTCCTTTAGCTATGACGGTGCCGCGCCGGCACTCGACGGCGTCGATCTGAACATCGAGGATGGCGAGTTTTTCTGCATCCTTGGTGGCAATGGGTCGGGCAAGTCGACGTTTGCCAAGCATCTGAATGCACTGTTGCAGCCCGATGCGGGCACGGTACGCGTCAACGGCATGGATGCGTCCGATCCCGAGCTGGTTTACGACATTCGTTCGACCGCGGGCATGGTATTCCAGAATCCCGATGACCAGCTGGTGGCAACGCTTGTCGAAGATGACGTTGCGTTTGGTCCCGAAAACCTTGGCGTGCCGTCGGCGCAAATTGCGCGGCGCGTACGCGAGGCGCTGAAGGGTGTGGGCCTGGTGGGCTTTGAGCGTCACGAGACCCATGCGCTTTCGGGCGGCCAAAAGCAGCGCGTGGCGCTTGCCGGCGTGCTCGCCATGGAGCCGCGCGTGCTCATTTTGGATGAGGCTTCTTCGATGCTCGATCCACGTGGACGCAAGGGCCTCATGAAGGCTTGCCACGCGTTGCACAATCGTGGCATGACCATCGTGATGATTACGCACTTTATGGAAGAGGCCGCCGAGGCCGATCGTGTCGCGGTGTTTCAGGCGGGTCGCGTTGCCATGCTCGGTAAGCCCGAGGAAATCTTGACGCGGGCGGACGAACTTGCGCAGCTCAACCTGGATATGCCGGTGTCGTGCTGCCTAGGTAGGGCACTTCGTGAGAAGGGCGTTTCCGTTTGCGCGCAGGTGCGCGAGGCAGATATGGTCGCCGAGATTGCACAGGCTTATGCCGAGCGGAGCGGGACGGACATCGCAGGGCAGCCTTCCGCATCCGATTCTCATGTGCTTGACAATGGATCCTCTGCGGCCGACGGGATAGCCGCGTCGGAGCCCGTTATCGAGATTTCGCACCTCTCGCATAGTTACTCGCTGAGCGCCCGCGAGCGCCGTCGATGGCGCAAGCGCTCGACCACTGCGGACGCATCGAGCAAACAAGCTCTTTGGGGCAACGATCCAAACAGCCCCTGGGCGCTACGTGATGTTTCGCTGACGGTGCGCCGCGGCGAGTTTCTGGGATTGGCGGGTCATACCGGCTCGGGTAAATCGACGCTGGTTCAGCATCTCAACGGGTTGATTCGTCCGCAGGAGGGAAGCGTTTGCGCGCTGGGGCTCGACCTATCAAGCAAGAAAGACGCCGCCGCGGTTAAGGCCAAGGTCGGCGTGGTGTTTCAGTATCCCGAGCGCCAGCTATTTGCCGAGACCGTGGCGCAGGACGTGGCGTTTGGCCCGCGCAACCTTGGCCTGCCAGAAGACGAGGTTGCACGCCGTGTCGCATCATCGCTTGCGCGCGTGGGCCTCGACCTTGCCGCGATAGGCGACAAGAACCCCTTTGAGCTTTCGGGCGGCCAGCAGCGCCGCGTGGCGTTTGCCGGCGTGCTCGCCATGGAGCCCGAGGTGCTGGTGCTCGACGAGCCCATGGCGGGGCTCGATCCGGCTGCGCGCGGGGATTTCCTGGGGCTCATCGATCGACTCCATCGCGAGGGCCTGACCGTTGTCATGGTTTCGCACAGCATGGATGACCTGGCCAATTGCTGCGACCGCATCGTCGTGATGAACGAGGGCGCGGTGTTTGCCGAAGGCACGCCCGCTCAGGTTTTTGCGCATGCGGATGAGCTTAAATCAATCGGCTTGGGTGTTCCCGCTGCCCAGCGCATGGCGCTGGCGCTTGCGAGGGCAGACGCTGTCTCTTATACACATCTGACGCTGCCGACGATATGCAGTG
>URWZ01000139.1 GCA_900551625.1 uncultured Collinsella sp. | reverse complement strand
CCACACCGGCTCCCTGCCGTACCTGCTCCAGGACCTCAACAACAAGGTGCCCATCTTCTCGAGCAAGCTGACGCTCGGTTTTATCGAGGGTAAGCTCTCCGAGTTCCGCATTCGCGCGCCCAAGTTCCGTGAGGTCAAGGGCGGCAGCCACGTCAATCTCGGTGGCATCTCGCTCGACTTCTTCTCCATGACGCACTCCATTCCGGGTGCTTTGGGCGTGTTTATTCGCACCAACCAGGGCACCGTTATGCACACGGGCGACTTTAAGCTCGACCAGACGCCCATCGACGGCGTCACGCCCGACTATGCCGCCATCAGCCGCTTTGCCAAGCAGGGCATCGACCTGCTGCTTTCCGACTCCACCAACGCCACGGTTCCTGGCTTTACCAAGTCCGAGGCCGAGGTCGGCCCCAACCTGCTGCACGCCATCAAGAACGCGCCGGGCCGCGTGTTCGTCGCGTCGTTCTCGAGCCACATCCATCGCCTGCAGCAGATCTGCGATGCCGCCCGCAAGTGTGGCCGCAAGGTCGTCGTGACCGGACGTTCCATGCTCACCAACACCCGCGTGGCGCGTGAGCTTGGCTATCTCAACATCGACGATGCCGATATCATCGATGCCTTCGACATTGATAACCTGCCCGACGATAAGATCGTCGTCATGTGCACCGGTTCTCAGGGCGAGCCGCTGTCGGCCCTGTCCCGCATGGCCAACGGCGAGCACAAGACGCTCTCCATCCACGAGGGCGATACCGTCATCCTCTCGGCAACTCCCGTTCCCGGCAACGAGAAGGCCGTGCAGCAGGTCGTCAACAGCCTGGCCAAGCTTGGCTGCGACGTGTGGGATAAGAACCGCGCCCTCGTTCACGTCTCGGGTCACGGTAGCCAGGAGGAGCTCAAGCTCCTGATGGCCATGGCCAAGCCCACCTACTTTATGCCGGTTCACGGCGAGGCCGTTCACCTGCGCGCCCATGCCCAGCTAGCCCGCAAGATGGGCCTTAAGGACGATCACATCTTTATCCTCGATAACGGCGACACGCTCGAGATGCGCGGTGGTATCGTCAAGCGCGGTACACCCGTCGAGTCCGGCGTCGTCTACGTCGACGGCCTGCGTATCGGCGATACCGACCCCATTGTCTTGCGCGATCGCCAAAAGCTCGCCAACGACGGTATGGTCACGGCTGTTGCCATCGTCTCGCTCAAGCACAAGAAGATCGAGGCTATCGAGTTCTCGGGCCGCGGCGTTTCGTTTGCCATCGACGACCAGTTCTCCGAGGATGCCTCCGCATCCATTATGAAGACGATCGAGAAGGGTAAGTTTAGCTTTACGAGCAGCGGCTCCGATGCCATTCGCAAGGCCGTGCGCGATTCGCTCTCCAACTTTATCTGGAGCCGCACGCGCACCCGTCCGATGATCATCCCAGTCGTCATGGAGGTTTAGTTTGGCGCGCGGATCTGCACAAAACGCCAAAGGCAATAAAGCCAACAACCAACCGGCATCTGCTAAGGGTGCCGGTTCCCATCTTCGTGCCAATAAGGGCCATGAGGCCGAGTTCGAAGATTTTGAGCCCCTGGTCGAGCCTTCGGCCAACCGCGATATCGCCGGCGTGGTCATCGCCGTTTTGGCGATTGCGTCCTTCATTGCCGTGATTTCGCCGGCGACCGCACCCGTCACGGCTGCGGTTGCCGGTTTCTATCACCTCGGCTTTGGCCTGGGCGCCTACGTGCTGCCGATCGTCATCTTGCTGTTTGCCGCCACGCTCTTTTTGGGTGAGGACTCGCCGCTCAACATTCGCTCGGTCGCGGGTGGTGCCGTGGTCTTTGTGGCCATTGTTTCTATCCTATCGTTGATGGTTCCGGGTACGACCGACTCGTGCGACCTCATGTTTACGCCGCAGAACCTTTCCGCCTCGGGCGGCTACATTGGCGCCTTTATCGCAAGTGCCTTGCAAAACGCCCTGGGTAAACCTATCGCTATGGTTGTCTTGCTGGGCCTTGTCGTCGTTGGCCTGGTCATCATTGGCTTTTCGGTGGGTGGCGTTTTGCGCTCCGCACGTGATCGCGCTGCCGATTTTGCCGAGCGCCGTCGTGCCGATGTCAACGCGAGCCCGTGGGGCGATGAAGAGGCCCTGTCGGTTCCCGGCGTTGCCCGTCCGCACCTGAGCATTCTGCGCCAGAAGGGGGCTGACGCCGCGGTGACCACGTTCATGGGTGGCGATGCCGACCCGGTTTTGGATGACGACGAGGACGATGACCCGTTTGTCGACGTGTCCGAGGCCGTGGAGGCCGAGCGCGCCAAGACCACGCTGCTGCCGCGTCGCCATGTCAAGAAGGGCAAGGCCGCGCCCAAGCTCAACACGAGCGAGCCTGACCCGTCTTGGTCCGATAGCGAAATTGAACTCACTGAGGGCGATGACGATTACGACGAGGCTCCGCTCGAGACCGCCAAGACCACCTTGCTGCCGCGTCGCCGTGCCAAGGCAGGACAGGTCGCCGGACAGTTTTCGATGGAAGACGACCCGGACAAGGCTGACGAGTCCGAACCGCCGTTTGCCGTGAATCCCGTTTCGGCAGCTCCGCAGATTCCCGACTTCCTAAAGCATCCCAAGGTTGCCGATTCCTCCTCTACGGCTTCCGCTGCTCCTGTTGCAGCCGGCGATGGGGGAGCGGACGGTACCGTTGCCGATGTTGAGGGCGAACAAGAGGACGGCCTCAAGCTCCCGCCGCTCGAAATCCTGCATGCCAACCCGCAGTCGGCGTCCTCTGCGTCTTCTGACAAAGAGCTGGAACAGACTGCCGAGTCGTTGCAGTCCACCTTGCTTGAGTTTGGCCGTAGCGCCCGCGTTGTCGGCTGGATTGCCGGCCCCACGGTCACGACCTTTAAGCTGCAGCCCGGTGAGGGCGAGCGCGTGAGCAAGATCTCGAGCCTCGAGGACGATATCGCGCTTTCGCTTGCCGCCCAGTCGGTGCGCATCTTTGCGCCGATTCCCGGCACCTCGCTCGTTGGTATCGAGATTCCCAATCGCAAGCGTCAGAACGTCAACCTGGGCGACGTGCTTCCCTATGTGAAGGGCGGTCCGCTCGAGCTTGCCATCGGTCGCGATGCCGAGGGCACGCCGGTTGTCGCCGACCTCGCCAAGATGCCCCACCTGCTTATCGCCGGCACCACCGGTTCCGGTAAGTCAGTCATGATCAACTCCATCATCACGACCCTGCTCATGCGCGCTCTTCCCGAGGACGTTCGCCTGATCATGGTCGACCCCAAGCGCGTCGAGCTTGCGGGCTATAACGGCCTGCCTCATCTCTACGTGCCCGTGGTGACCGAGCCCAAGCAGGCGGCCAGTGCGCTGCAGTGGGCCGTGTCCGAGATGGAGCGTCGCCTAAAGGTCTTCGAGCGCCTCAACGTTCGCAAGATCTCGACGTATAACGAAAAGCAGGCCGCCGGCGAGTTTGAGCATTACGATAACCCGCCGCAAAAGATGCCCTATCTGGTCATCATCATCGACGAGCTTTCGGACCTGATGATGGTCGCCGGCAAGGATGTCGAGGCCTCGATCGTCCGTATCGCGCAGCTGGGCCGTGCTGCCGGTATTCACCTTATCGTGGCTACGCAGCGTCCCAGCTCCAACGTGGTGACGGGCCTTATTAAGGCCAACATCACCAACCGTATCGCCTTTAACGTGGCTACGGGCATCGATTCCCGCGTCATTATCGACCAGATGGGCGCCGAAAAGCTTACCGGTTTGGGCGACATGCTGTTCTCAAAAGTCGACTGGGGCAAGCCCCGCCGTATCCAGGGTTGTTTTGTCTCGGACGACGAGATCAACGAGATCGTCGAGTTCGTTAAGTCGCAAAGCGAGCCCGACTACCATGAGGAGATTCTCTCTGCCGTGGCGCCCGCTTCCATGTCCATGGCTGGTGGCGGCATTGTTCGCACGGGCGTTGCCGAACCGCAAGATGACGACCCGCTTATCTGGGAGGCCGCCCATATTGTGGTGGAATCGCAGCTGGGCTCCACATCTGGGCTGCAACGCCGCCTCAAGGTTGGCTATGCGCGCGCCGGGCGTATTATGGACATGCTGGAAGAAAAGGGTGTCGTCGGACCGCCCGACGGTTCCAAGCCGCGCGAGGTCCTGCTGGATGAAGAAGGCCTTGCCGCGCTGGAATCCGTCGACGCCGAGATGGCACGTGAAGATCGTGAGTTTGGAGGATTCTGATGGCTGCACGCTTTGGTGACATGCTGCTCGAGCAGCGTCGCCGGATGGGCCTTTCCATCCAGCAGGTCGCCAACACCATCAAAATCAGGCCGCAGATCATCGAGTTTTTCGAGACCGGTAACTTTGCATCGATGCCTCCGCGCGGCTATGCGCAGGGCATGATTTCGAGCTATGCTCGCTTTTTGGGGCTTAACCCGCGCGAGGTCGTCAACGCTTATTTTGACGATCTGATGGCGTATGAGCGCGAGACGTCGCAGCAGGGTGGTCGTTTTCAGGACGCCGCCGGCTACGTCAATTCGCGTTCCTCGGTCGACAACGGCCGCTTCCTGATGGTTCAGGGTGGGCGTTCGACGCGTTATGGCCAGCGCCCTCAGCAGGCTGGCTATGTTACCGAGACGGGCTCGAGCGAGGATATTCGTTCCCAGCGCGATCGTTTTCGCAGCACGCCGGTGCCCGAGGAGCGCGCACTCCCCGCTGCCCGCGGTGTCGCACGAGACCCTCGTGTGGGCTATGGCGATGGTGGTTATTCCGATCGCGGGTACCGTGGCGTTTCTTCCGGTCGTCCGCGCGGCGGCTATGCAGACGCCGACACTACGCAGGTGACGCCTCGCCTTCGATCCCAGTCGCAGACCTTTAGCCAGCGCTCCATAGCGCCTCGCTCGGGCCAGCGCAACTACCCTGTCTCTTATACACATCTGACGCTGCCGACGATATGCAGTGTGTAGAT
>URWZ01000138.1 GCA_900551625.1 uncultured Collinsella sp. | reverse complement strand
ATGCCAAACGGCTCTTGGATGCTGGCCGAGCTGCATGGACTAGGCAAGTTTGAGAACGATGCCCAAAATGATCCGGAACATACTGCGACAAAAACCTATAGAGCTGCCCTCATGCGCGACGCGAACCTGCGTGCCATGGGCCACAACGTCATTCATTTCAAGCTCTCAGACACCTACGATGTCAAAGCGTTCGGCTCCATGATGCGCGGCTTCGGTATACCAACCACAAAACCCTACGCAGACTCCTGACCGGCTGCCCTCATCTTCTCGACAACAGAACCCATCATCGACCCAGCTCACTCGGCCTCAATAAGTTGCGGTGAAATAGTTCCTGGATCACAGCTTTTGCGGCTAATCCAGGAACTATTTCACCGCAACTTAGGTGGGGATGTGGGGTCCCTGGCATGTATATGAAAATGGCTCTGGTCCCAAAAGGAACCAGAGCCATTCATCTATCTTATGGAGCGGGCGACGGGAATCGAACCCGCGTCATCAGCTTGGAAGGCTGGGGTTCTACCATTGAACTACGCCCGCAAGATATGGTCGGGACGACAGGATTTGAACCTGCGACATCCTGCTCCCAAAGCAGGCGCGCTACCAAACTGCGCCACGTCCCGAAGGTGTTGAGCAGCTAAGGTCTAAACCTTGCGTGTCCCAAAGCGAAGGAAATTATAGGGGAGACTCCCCGCCTGTGCAAGCATTGATGCCTTAGCTCCTCGAATGTGCAACAAAACGACTATGGAGCAGACCGATCACAAACGCCACCACAGCAACCGGTGCCCACGCAGCACCGATATCTGCCAGCGGCAACGCATCGAACGGCAGCCAAGCGCCAGCAAAGAACGCATCGCGGACCGAAGTGATTACGCTCTGCACCGCGACAACGCCGCCGACCCAGACCCACACCTGCGGATGCGCATCGCAAAAGCCGTGCACCAGGCCCATAAGCACCAGCACAATGGCAACGGGATACAAAGCGTTGAGCATGGGCACCGAGAACATAAGGATCACGTCGAGGCCCACATTGGAGAGCACGCACGAAAACGCCGCGAACACAAAGGCGAGAATCGCAAAGGGACGGCGCATGGCCTCCTCGGAGGCCTCCGCTCCCCCTTCGACCACATACGTCTCGCAGAAGTAACGCGAGCAGCAGCTGATGAGGCCGATGCACACGTTCATGCAGGCAAGGAAAAAGATCGCAAAGACGACGACCGTGCCGACAAGACCAAAGTGCATAGAGGCCGAACGGGCGAGGATGGCGGCGCCGTTAGTAGCATCGGGCATAACCGTGCCGAGCTGCATGCCGGCAAGCGCCAGGCCGCAGTAGATGACGGCCATGAGCACGCCGGCGATCACACCGGAACGCGAAATCTCGAAGGCCACGCGCTTGTCATCGGTAACACCCAGCTCGTGGATGGTCTCGGCGATGATAATGCCAAAGGCGAGCGACGCGAGCAGGTCCATGGTCTGGTAGCCGGTCAAAAAGCCTTGCACGGCGGCGCCTGCATCGTAGGGAGCCTGAG
The DNA here is from genome assembly GCA_900551625.1 of uncultured Collinsella sp. Classification (GTDB taxonomy): domain Bacteria; phylum Actinomycetota; class Coriobacteriia; order Coriobacteriales; family Coriobacteriaceae; genus Collinsella. The sequence continues at coordinate 3,453 of URWZ01000138.1, read as the reverse complement.
GCGCGGCAGCCGGTCCCAGCGGCGAGATCACGGCAGCACCCACAACCAGCACGATGAGCGCGATAAGCGCGGGACCCGTAATGCGACCAAGCACGCGCGTGATGACGCCCGGACGCAGCGTGAGCGCAAACGCGACGACGAAGAACCCGATGGCAAACACCAGACGTGCCGTGCCGAGCGAAACACCCTCGGGTAGCAGCGGCACCAGCATTTCGAACGCCGTGGAGCTCGTGCGCGGAATGGCCAGGCACGGGCCGATGGCCAGATACACCGCCGCGACAAAGAACTCGCCGAACTTGGGGTGTACGCGGCCGGCAAGCTCGCGCGCCGTTCCGGCAAGCGCCACGGCGATAAAGCCCATGACGGGCAGGCCGATGGCTGCAATCAGAAAGCCGAGCATGGCGACCGGCGTGGCAGAACCTGCCTGCAGCGCCAGCAGCGGCGGAATAATGAGGTTGCCGGCGCCAAAGAGCATCGAGAACAGGGCGATGCCGACGGTAACGACATGGTCGGAGCGCAGACCGCGCGGGGCGGATGAGGCCATAGGCACACCTTTCGGGTCGAAACAAAAACGGGACGGGCAAAAGACCCGTCCCGCAAGTATATACGCTCTAGCAGGCTAAATCGCGCAAAGCGTCGATCGCGGTGTCGACTTCCTCGTTCGTGTTGAAATACCCAAACGAGAAGCGAACGACACCCTGACGCTCGGTCCCCAGCGCGCGGTGCATGAGCGGAGCGCAATGGGCACCGGGGCGCGTCGCAATCCCCCACCCTTGCATGAGCGCGTCCGAGATCTCGGCAGAGTCGATATCGCCCACGTTGAGGGACACGATCGCCGAGCGCGTCGGCTGGTCAAAGGCACCGTAGAGCTTAATCCCCGGAATCTCGCGCACACCGGCAAGGAAGCGATCAGCGAGCGCGCGTTCGTGAGCTGCAATCGTCTCCACCCCACCCTGGGCCTCGATAAAGTCGAGACCGGCAGAAAGTCCAGCGATGCCATGACCGTTGAGCGTGCCCGCCTCAAGGCGCGTGGGCCACTCAAGCGGCTGCAGCGCATCGAAGCTGTGCACGCCCGTGCCGCCCATGGCCCACGGGGCCACGTCAATGCCCTCTGCCACGGCCAGGCCGCCGGTCCCCTGCGGGCCCATCAATCCCTTGTGGCCGGTAAAGCACACAATGTCGAGCCCCATGGCCTGCATATCGATATGCGCCGTGCCGGCAGACTGCGAGGCATCGACGATCACAAGCGCGCCGGCCGCATGGGCTATGGCCGCCACGCGCGCAATGTCGACCGCGTTGCCGGTCACATTAGAGGCATGCGTCACCACCACGGCACGTGTACCGGGCGTGACCAGCCGATCGAGCTCATCGTAGTCGAGCACGCCATTCGCGTCGCAACCCGCATGCTCAACGGTCACACCCTGCTCTGCCGCAAGGCGGTTAAGCGGACGCAGCACGGAGTTGTGCTCGAGCACCGTTGTGACCACACGGTCGCCGGGGCGCACCACGCCATTGATGGCGGTGTTGAGCGCCGCGGTGGAATTGGGCGTAAAGCACACATGGTCCGCCCTCGGGCAACCCAAAAGGCGCGCGAGCTTGGCACGGCAAGCGTGAATCGTACGAGCGGCATCGAGGGCACCCGACGTGGCACCGCGCCCGGCATTGCCGAGCGAGCACATCGCCTGCGTCACGGCATCGATGACCGTCTGCGGCTTGTGCATGGTCGTCGCCGCGTTATCCAGGTAGATCATCGCACGACCTCCCACATATCGATCACGGTAAAGCCCTCGGTGGGAACGCCCGCCGCGGCAAGCTCGCCGCGCAGCAGTTCCTCATCCGCAGGCAACGCCTTCCATGCCAAACCGCAGCCGGCAGCGACCTCCCCGGGCACGGGAATCGTGCGCCCGGGAAGGCCGCGCTCGATGCACAGGGACTCGCAGCCCATGGCGGCCGCCGTGGTGGGAAACGTGATGACAAGCGCCGGGCGCTTCTCCCTCATGGCAACTCCAACCAATACGCTACGGGCGCACGACGCGCACGGCCTGCTCCATCTTCTCCACGATCACGTACATGTTGGTGACCTCGCCCACGGCAAGCTGGTCCTTAATGCCATAGTGGTCGAGGCAGGTGCCGCAGGTAAGGATCTCGACGCCCTGCTCGGCCAGACCCTTCAGGTCGTCGAGTACCGGTGAGCCCTCGACGGTGAGCTTGGCGCCGCCGTTATAGAACAGCATGGTCGCGGGCAGCTCCTCCTGCTGCGTCACGGCAAAGATAAAGGCCTTCATGAGCTTGTGGCCCAGCTCGTCGTCGCCGCGGCCCATGCAGTCGGTGTAGACGGAAATGACGAGCTTGCCCTTGCCGGCGCTGGCATCACAGAAGGCAGCGCCATCCTGCTCGGGATCGGCCACGGCAACGGCGCCAGAGGTCGCCACGGTCACGTGCCACTCGGCGTCAGAAACCTTCTCGACTGAGGCCGTGCAGCCCTTCTCCTGCGCCATCTTGGAGATGTTCTTGACGGCGGTCTCGTTATCGACCGAGGTCACGACTGTACCCTCGCCATCAAGCTGCTTCAGGGCTTTGAGCGTCTTGACGACGGGCAGCGGGCAGGCATCGCCCATGGCATTGACTTCAATCTTGGTAGACATAGTATTTCCTTTCGAATTAATCGTTTTAGAACGGTACAGAGCTCAATAAACGTGTCGTTAACGGACAACGTGGACGGCAGGACCGCCTGGCACCGGCTCGCACACGCGACCGACAACGGCGGCGATACGCCCCTCGGCATCCAGACGGCGCGCAAGCTCATCCACATCCGCCGCGGGCGCCGCAATAAGCAAACCGCCTGAAGTCTGTGGATCGTACAGCGCATCCAACATGCCCGGCTCAAGGTCCTCGTCGGCCGTCACGCGCGGGCCAAAGAAGTCCTGGTTGCGGTAGGAGCCCGCGGGGATAATGCCCAGACGCGCCATGTCGAGCACCTGGTCAAAGAGCGGCACCGCCCCCGACGCAAGCTCAATCTGCACGCCCGAGCCCTCGGCCATCTCGCACGCATGCCCAATCAGGCCAAAGCCCGTAATGTCGGTGCAGCCGTGAAGTTCGAGCCCCTCGGCCAGACGAATCGGCGCCTCGTTGAGGGTGCACATCGAGTCAAACATGGCTGCGGCCTCGTCCTGCTCGATAAGCTCGCCCTTAATGGCCGTGGTGATGATGCCCGAGCCCACCGGCTTGGTGAGCAGCAGTACATCACCCGGGCGCGCCCCACCGTTGGCAAGCATGCGGTCGAGCTGCACAAAACCCGAGACGGACAGGCCGTACTTGGGCTCATCGTCGTTGATGGTGTGGCCGCCCGCGATGGTGCAGCCCGCCTCGACGCACTTGTCGGCGCCGCCCGCCAAGATCTGACCGGCCACCTCCACCCCTAGGCCTGTCTCTTATACACATCTCCGAGCCCAC
>URWZ01000137.1 GCA_900551625.1 uncultured Collinsella sp. | reverse complement strand
CGGCAGAGACCGAGAACGGCACCTTGGCACGATCCACGCGATACGTCACGCCAAAACGGCCCACGAGCGGCTCGAGCTGCTCGCAGATGGTATCGGCACTGGTGCTATCGGGGAAACGCACGTCAATGACCTGCTCGATGTGGCCATCCGCCACACGGATGACGCCGGGGTTGCAGGTGAGCGGGCCAAACGCGGGGCTCGTCGCATCGATACCCAGGCCGCGGCCATAGGCGTCCGCATGCACAAAGGCCAGAAACTTGACAAACTCGTGCTCGGCAGGCGTCAGCAGGCGCTCGTCGCGCGCACCAAACGCGTCCTCGGCCTCGCGCAGATACGCCACGATAAGGCCGACGGCATTGATCGTTCCCTCGGGCATCGAGGCATGACCGCCAATGCCGTGGGCGAAAATCTGCGCATGCCCGTTATCGAGCGTCGTGATCTCCAGGCGGTCGGCGTTCTCAACGGGTGCCGGAAGCTCATCGGCGGCAATCGCGAGCTCGCAGATAGACTGCGACGGAATGGCGTTGCTCGCCTCGGCACCGCTCCACGATACGATGCGCCCACCGTCGATCTTGGGGCTCACAAAAGTCGCCCCAAACTGGCCCTTCTCGGCATTGCAGACCGGGAACTCGGCATCGGGCGTAAACAGAAAGTCGGGGTTCGCGTGGTTCTCCAGATAATGGTGAACGTCGGACATGCCCACTTCCTCATCGCAGCCCAACAGCGCGCGGAAGGTATAGCGCGGCACAATGCCGTGCTTGAGCAGGTACGCGCCGGCGTAGAGCGACAGCACGGCCGGGCCCTTGTCGTCGATCACGCCGCGGCCGAGCAGCCAGCCCTCGCGACGCTCCATCGCAAACGGGTCGGTGTTCCAACCGGGGCCGGCGGGCACCACGTCCACATGGCAAATGGTCGCGAGCTGCTTATCGCCGCGGCCCGGGATATCGGCAATGCCCACATAACCCTCGTCATCGCTCGTCTGGTAGCCGAGCTTTTGCGCAATGCCGAGCGCGCAATCGAGCGCATCACGGACCGGGCGGCCAAACGGCGCACCGGGCTCCGCATCGGCAGCAACGGCCACAGACGGATAGCTCACCAGCTGCTCGATATCGGCGACGACATCCTCCCAGACCTCGTCGACATACTCGGCAACGCTCTGCTCCACCTGATTCATGGACGACCTCCTTACCAATGAGCGGCGAGCGTGCCCGCCCCTCACATCACATACTTATATAGCGAAAAGTTTAGCAAGCTCGGCCACCGAGTGCACCACCGCATCGGCGCCCGCGGCCTCGTGCTCGCCCGGCGCCGCCGCGCCCGAATAGATGCCAATGCACGGCACGCCCATCGCGTGCGCGCCCTCGACGTCGTTAAAGCGGTCGCCAATCATCACGGCATCGTCGGCCGTCGCACCGAGCGCCGCCAGGGCATCGCGGACCGAATCGGCCTTGGTCTCGCGTCCCTGCGGCGGATTCATGCCAACCACCGCCTCAAACTGAGAAAGCCCCAGTTCACCCACCATGTCAACGCACTTTGCCTCCATGCGCGACGTCGCCACGGCCATACGCTTGCCCCGGGCGGCCAACCCATCCAGAAACTCGGGGACCCCGTCGAACACGGGATACTCCTCCGGTCCCAGCTCATCAAAAAAAGCACGGTACTCGTCGGCCACCACAAGCGACTCCTCGCGGGAAAAGCCGTAAAAGTCGTGAAAGCTCTTCCACAGGGGCGGCCCGATCATGCGGCGCAGATCACCCATCTGCGCCTCCGAAAACCCGCGCGCAGCCAGCGTCTTGCACGTCGAGGTCATCACCGCCCGGCCCGTATCGGCCACCGTGCCGTCAAAATCGAACAGCACGACCGGCCGTTTGCCTATCTCCAACGCCTCCATCGGCATTCCTCTTCCCCAGTTGACGATTTCCACACCGGCACTTCAAACTGTTGACTATTCAACAATTGAAGCTAGTAATGTGGAACGACTCAACTATACTTGTCGCACTTTGCTCTCAGAAGGCGGCGCGCAAGCGCCCCAACGAAAGGTGCAATTATGTCTTTTGCCATCATAACCGACTCCACGTCGGACATCTCCCCCGCCCGCGCCCAAGAGCTCGGCATTTACGTGATTCCGCTGCATGTGATTATCGAGGACGAGGATCTGCTCGACCAGGTGCAGATTACCGCCGGGGAGTACGTCGCGCGCATGGCCGGCTCCGAGCAGCTGCCGCACACCTCGCAGCCGAGCGCCGGCGAGTTCAAGGCGCTCTTTGACCGCGTGCTCGCCGACGGCCATGATAGTGCCATCTTTATCTCGCTGTGCAGCGAGTGGTCTGCCTGCTACGCCAACGCCAGCCTGACGGCCGAAACGCACGAGCTCGACGTGCGCTGCATCGACTCGCGCACCGGCTCGGCTGCCGAGGGCCTGCTGGTGGAGTACGCGCTGGCCATGCGCGAGGACGGCCGCAGCCTGGACGAGACCGAGGCGCAGATCCGAGCGACGCTGCCCGACGCCCACCTGCTGCTGATTCCTCGCACGCTCGAGAACCTCGTTAAGAACGGCCGCGCGCCCAAACTCGCCGGCCAGCTCACGCAGATGCTCAACATTCGCCTGGCCGTTTCGCCGGAGTGGAAATCGGGCGAGATCAAGGCCATAAAAAAGGGCCGCGGTGCCAAACGCATCGTTACCAACACCATGGCCGATTGCCTCGCATTTTTGACCGAGCATCCGGGCTCTAGCGTGCGTGTGCTCACGACCGGCGCCGCCGAGGAGCAGGAGCTCGTCAGCCATGCACTCGCAGGCCAAGATTACGTAGACGCCGGCACCGGCCCCATCGGCTGCACCATCGCCACCCACGTAGGCGTCGACGCCATCGCCATCAGCTACTGCCCCCGCTACCAACCCATCCACTAGGGGCACCTTTACCATTTGCGGTGAAATAGGGACTGTTTTTGGCTTATCAGCCGCAAATCAATCCCTATTCCACCGCAACTTAGAAATCGGCAATCAGCCCTGCGGGCCCCGGAACAGTTCCTCATGCGAGCCCATTCTGACCAGTCGGATCACAGGATTAGTCTTATGCGGCAAGTAGAGAACGATCACATCGACCAAGCCATCGGATAGATGGAAATCGATGTGGCCGTTGTAATTGCCGCCCGGGTTTGAAAGCTCATGGGCGCCATATTCCGCGGGAAGCGAGCCGCGAGCTGCAAGCTCTGCGACTGCCGCCTTAAACTCGGTTTTTAGCTGCGGATGGATGCGCGTCGTCCGTTTGTAATCCGCCTTAAACTGAGCCTCGACTTTAATCTCAAACATCGCTAGTCCTCATCGAGGAACGATATAAGCTCATCAGCGTTATTGAATGACGGGCTGTCGTCTGGCAGAATCCCCAACTCATGAGCCTCGGCAATCACCATGGCGCGCCTCGTCGCCTCGTTGGGAACTTCGGGCCGACCCACAATCTCAAACGGAATCTTTCGCTGATTTACCAGCTGCCGAACAGCAAGGTTGAGATACGAATTGAGACTCAGGCCAACTGTATCCAAGAACTCAGTCGCCTGTTCCTTGAGCCCCTCTTCGATGCGAACCGTCGTAGGCTTAACCGTTGCAGTAGACATACGCGACCTCCTCGCTCTCGTCTTTTACATCAGTATACCCAGTTTAGAAGGCAGACTGATGTTAAATAGCATCAGTCTGCCTTCTCATCACTACAACGACAAGCGCGCTCGCCCTACATCAGCCCACTCAGGGCGATGTCGACGGCTTCGTTGAGGTCGTCGGTGATGTGTACGAGTTCGGGATCGAGCGGGCTAATCATACCGGCGTCCATCACCGGACCGTTAAGCCAGTCGAATAGGCCCTGCCAGTACTCGGTGCCCACCAGCACGAGCGGCATGCGCTTGACCTTGTGTGTCTGCACCAGCGTGAGCACCTCGAACATTTCGTCGAGCGTACCAAAACCTCCGGGAAACACGATGGCGCCCGAGCTGTATTTGACGAACATGGTCTTGCGCACAAAGAAGTAACGGAAGTCCATGCCGAGGTTCACGTATTTATTGAGCCCATGCTCGTGCGGCAATTCAATGCCCAGGCCAACTGACTTGCCGTTGACACTCGCCGCTCCCCTGTTGGCCGCTTCCATGATGCCGGGGCCGCCACCGGTGATGACCGCCACGCCGCGCTGGGCGATTTTGCGGCCGACCGTGCGCGCCGCCTTATAGAGCGGATCGGTCTTGGGCGTGCGGGCGCTGCCGAAGATGGTCACAGCGGGCCCGAGCTCGGCAAGTGCGCCAAAGCCATCGACAAACTCGGCCTGGATGCGCAGCACGCGCCACGGATCAGCATGCAACCAGTCGGTCGACTCCTCGGGCGCCAGCAGGTTGGCGTAGGTGTTGTCCTTAGGAATCATGGGGCCGCGCATGACCACGGGACCGCGCCGGTACGTCTCGTCGTAAGCCGGCTCGCCCTCGACGTTCTCATTCTTAATCATGGGCACTCCTATCGAAAATAGAAACGGGCGGGGTCGACGCCATGCGTCAAACACCCGCCCGAACATCAACTATTCGATATGGTACCCACGATGCATCACGTGCTTGCAAAGCATCGGTCAGCGGTCGCGCAACCGATGCCAGCGCATGCGATGCCCGGCGCCGGCTGCGTGCGGTCGATTGGCACGCGGCCTCGACACCGCGTGAGCGCCCCCGCAAGCGCGCCCGCGGCTCTTAGTAATCCACCGCCGCAGGACTGTTCATCCAGTCGCTCACAAACGCGCCGTAACGGCCCTCGATAATGGCCTGGCGGGCACGCTGCATAAGGTTGAGCAAGTAGTAGATGTTGTGCATCGACAGCAGAATGCCACCGAGCATCTCCTTCTGCGTGACCATGTGGCGAATGAGCGCGCGGCTGTAGCCGCCCGTGCACACCGGGCAGGTGCAGGTGGGATCGATGGGACCATCGTCGTGCGCAAAGCGAGCGTTGCGGAAGTTGAGGC
>URWZ01000136.1 GCA_900551625.1 uncultured Collinsella sp. | reverse complement strand
TGTATAAGAGACAGGCACCCATGTCACCCATGACGAGAGTGTCCTCAAGGTCCTCCCAAAAATCCTCGTCGACCTCGCCGCCAAAATAAAAGACCTCGTTGAGGGCCTCGCGGCTGCGTTCAAGTCCGCGCGAGAGAGCATCGAAGAATCCCATTATGCATTCACGACCTTTCCGGTTTCGCGATCGAGTTTTTGCGAGACGACGCGACTGACGCCGTCGGCTTGCATCGAGACGCCGTAGAGAACGTCAGCATCCTCCATAGTACGGCGCTGATGCGAGATAACCAAGAGCTGCGTATCGGAACGCAAAACATCGAGCGCGCCGATGAGCTTGGACAGGTTGGCGTCATCGAGTGCCGCCTCGACCTCGTCCAGCACATAGAACGGCACCGTACGCGTGCGATACACGGCAAAGAGCAGGGCGAGCGCCGTCAGGCTCTTCTCGCCGCCCGACATGAGCATCATCTTGCTGATGCGCTTGCCACGCGGCTGCGCCACGACCTCGATGCCTGTCTCGGCCGGATGCTCGGGATCGGTCATCTCCAGATGTGCCTGGCCACCCGGGAACAGCATGGCGAAGATCTCGCGGAAGTTCGCATCGACCTTCTCAAAGGTCACCAGGAAGGCTTTACGCATCTTGCGGTCGATGGCCACCGTGATCTTGGTGAGCGCCTTGCGTGCGCTCTCAAGATCGGCCAGCTGCTCCTCGATGTAATCGGCGCGGCGCTTGAGCTGCTCGTACTCCTCCATGGCAACCTGGTTCACAGGGCCCAGGTTGTTGATCTGGCGCACGAGCTGGTTAAGCTCGCGCTCGGCGGCATCGCGGTCGGTAGGCGCAGGAAGCATGAGCGCTTCCTCGAGCACCGTGGTGCCATCGGCGGTAATGGCCTTGATGGCCGCCTCTACCTGCACCTCGAGCTTGCCGCGAGAGACCTTGAACTCATTTTGCGTCGCCGTGGCGGCATCGACCCGCTCCTTGGCACGAGCAACCTCGGCCTTGGCGTCTTCGATGGTCTTCTTAAGCGAGGCCGAGTCCGCCTCCTCGAGCGAAGCCTGGTCATGCAGACGCGCGGCCCAATCCGACGCGCGCTCCAGAAGGGCCGAATAGCGCTCGTGCATAGGGTCGACGCGCAGACGCAGCAACTCGAGCGAGCGCGAAGCCTGGCGTGTTCCGCGGATACGGCGGTCGATGCCCTCCAGGCGATGCTCCAGGTCGGGCACGCGGCCCTTCAGCGAACGCAGACGCTCGCTCGTCTGAGCCAGGCGGACCTTGGCATCGGCGAGCTTGCCGGCTGCCTCGGAATCGTCACGACGCACGCGATCGAGCTCGTCGTTGGCTTCGGCAATCTGGAGACCCAGGTCGCTTGCCTGCGCGCGGGCCTCGTCACGCGAACGGGTGAGCTCGTCAACGCGCGGGCGCGCAGCGCGAACGGCCTCGGCGGCCTGCTCGCGACGCTTGGAAATGCGCACGCGCTCGACCTCGGCGTTGTTGGCGCTTTGCTCCAGGCGGCCGACCTCGGAGAGCAGCGAGCGGCGCTCGCCCTCAAGACGGGCGATCTCGCCGGCGGCATCGCCCTCAGCGGCACGCGCCTCCTCGACGGCCGCATTGGCCTCGACGACCTGATCCGACACATGCTCAAACACGACAGCCAAATCGGGCTCAAGGCCCTCCAGCTCGCGAATGCGACGCTTGCGCTCCAGGGCACCCGAAGCCTCGCCGGCATCGAGTCCCACGCGCACCAGGCCGCCACAGCTCACGCGGGCGCCATCGGGCGTCACATAGGTCACACCGTCAACGACTGGTGCCGCCAGCGCGGCAGCCAAGTCATCGACCACGTAATAGCCGCCGAGCAGGGCCTCGACAACCGGGCCATACCCGGAACGCACGGACAGACGGTCGACCAAACGAGAACCGGCAGCGCCCTTGGCAGCAGCAGAGCCGCTCACGCCGCGACCCACCAGCAGCGTCTCGCCCGAGGCCTTCTTTTGGTCCAGAGCCGCACGACCGGCGCGCTCAAGCGTAGCGGCGTCATCAAACAGCAAGGCATCGATATCGCCAGCAAGCAGCTGCTCGACCAGGCCCTCGAGCTCACGAGGAGCCTCGAGCACGTCGCCCAGACGACCCGAGACATCATCGCCCAGCGCGCCCATCAGTCGGCTCACCAGCGGCGAGCTGTCAGCCATGCGGGCATCGAGCTTTTTTTGGCTGGCAAGCTCCGAGCGCACCTCGGACAGCTTGTTGCGCGCCTCACTCTCGCGATTACGCAAGTCCTTCAACGCCGCACGGGCGACCTCGGTGGCCTCGCGCGCATCAATCTGGGCCTGGCGGGACTGATCGAGCGCACCGTCAAGTTCCTCAGCGCGGTCGCGACGGCTCTCGAGCGAGGCCGTGACCTCCTCGAGCTGTTCATCGATCTGCTCCAGGCGCGAGGCATACATGTTGTCCTCGACCTCGGCATTGCTCAGCGAGTCCTTCACCTTGGCGAGTTCGAGCGCGGCGTTATCGGCCACACGCTGGACATCGCGCTGCTCGCGCGTGAGCTGCGAAATCTGATTGTCGAGCGCAACGCGGCGCTCGTGGAGCTCGGCGGCGGCAGGACCGGCGGCGTCAACGTCGTCCTGTGCCTGCATGTGCGCACCGGTCACTTCCTCAAGCTGGGCACGCGCATCCTCGAGCTCCTCGACAACGCGACGACGCTGATGCTCAGAGCTCGAGATCTGGCCGCGCATGTCGGACAGGCGCGACACCATGTTGTGGCCCTTTTCCTCGAGTAGGCGCATGTCGGAGTTGATGCGGCCGACCACGTCTTGCATATGACGGCGCTGCTCGCCCAGATCACCCACAAACAGGCCCTTTTCCTCGAGCATGACCTGGAGCTTCTCGAGCTCGCGCTCCTTTTCGCCCAAGCGGTATTGCGCAAGCTCAAGCTCGGCAGCGCCCTCCTTGGAGCGGCTCTCCAGGTCGTTCCACTGCGACTGCAGCGAACGAAGCTCGTCGACGGCCAGCATCTGCGTAAGCTCGTTCGCGCGCGAGGACAGCTCTTTGTACTTACGCGTGCGATCAACCTGACGCTCCAGCGGCCGCAGCTGACGGGCGATCTCCTTATTGATGTCGCGGGCACGGGTCAGGTGCTCGTCCATCGATTTAATCTTTTTAAGTGCACGCTCCTTGCGGCGCTTGTGCTTGGAAATGCCGGCGGCCTCCTCAATCAGAGCGCGGCGCTCCTCGGGGCGGCTCTGCAAAATGGCGTCGAGCTTGCCCTGGCAGATGATGGAATGCGTATCCTTGCCCAGGCCCGAATCGTGCAGGATGTCCTGAATGTCCATCAGGCGGCACGGGCTCGAGTTGATGAGGTACTCGCTTTCGCCCGAGCGGTACATGCGACGGGTGATGGCGACCTCGTCAAAGTCGACGGGCAGCATATGGTCCGAGTTATCGAGCACCAGCGTGACCTCGGCGACACCCACCGGCTTGCGCGCCGACGAGCCCGAGAAGATGACGTCCTCCATGGCCTGGCCGCGCAGCTGCTTGGCACTCTGCTCGCCCAGGACCCACAGAATCGAGTCGGAGATGTTCGATTTTCCCGAGCCGTTGGGACCGACGATGACGGTCAGGCCCGGCTCAAATGACATATGGGCGCGGTCGGCAAACGACTTGAACCCTTTGAGCGTGAGGGACTTGAGATACACGGTTCCTCGCTTAAACAGGCTTCTTGTTAAGAATCACGCCGTTGGTGGTGTAGCCCATGCGGTCGAGCGCCTCGAGTGCAGCGGCCCCCTCGGCCTCCTTCTTGGAGGAACCGGTGCCGCGGCCCTGGCGAATACCGTCGATGAGCACCACAGCGGTAAAGGTGGGCGCATGTGCGGGGCCCTCGGAGCCGACCAGCTTATACGCGGGAGGCTCGTGGCCGTCTGCCTGCACGCACTCCTGCAAGAACGACTTGGGGTTCGCGGGGTGCTCGGCACGCTCGGTGGCCAGGTGCGGCTTAAGCGTACGGTGGATGAACTCCGCCGCCGCATCCCAACCGGCATCCAGATACAACGCGCCCACGAGCGACTCGTAAACGTTCTCAAGCGCCGAGTGCAGGCCGCGCGCGCCGGTACCGGTCTCGGAGGCGCCAAAGATGATGATGTCGTCGATACCCAGCTCGTGCGACACCTCGGACAGCGTGGCGCCCGAGACAAGGGACACCTTCAGGCGCGTGAGCTTGCCCTCGTCAAACTCGGGATAGGACTCAAAGAGCGAACGGGCCACCACGGCGCCTAAAATGGAATCGCCCAAAAATTCAAGGCGCTCATAGCTGGCAGAGACCGGCAGGCCCTCGACGGCCGAGGGATGCGTGAGCGCCGCGCGCAGCAGCACCTTGTTATTGAACTCATGGCCCAGAATCTCCTGGGCGCGCGTGAGTCGTTCAGACAAAGCCAAGACTTAGGCCTCCTTGGCGTTTTCGATCGCGTCGACGGCGTCGGCGACAGAGTTGAGCGACAGCAGGGTCTCGTCATCGATTTCGAGGTCGAACTCGTCCTCGATGGCCGTCACCAGCTGCAGACGCTCGAGCGAATCGGCATCGAGATCGTCAAAAGTGGTCTCGTCGCTAATGTCGGCGACATCGACGCCCAGCACGTCAGCGGCGACTTCGGCGATCTTATCGAAGATTTCGGAGCGGTCCATAGCGCTTCCTCTCGTATGTCATGGAACACAACACAACACGGCAATCGAAGCCGCGTTGCAATACGGCTCCGATTCTACCCCACACGGTACAGGTTGAGCCACGTAACGGGGCTCTTACAAAACGATACCGTCCATGGAATTGGCAACGTCCTGGACAAGCCCGACGCGCACGGCCTGAGCCGCGGCAAGCGTACCGTTCTTGACGGCCTCGACTGACGTAGCACCGTGGCCGATCAACACGACGCCGCGCAGGCCCAGCAGGATCGCACCGCCCTTGGCATCGCCCGAAAGCTTAGCCTTAATCTGGCGCATCTGCTTTTTAATGAGCAGCGCGGCGATCTTGGTGCCGAGCGAGGACATAAAGGCACCCTT
>URWZ01000135.1 GCA_900551625.1 uncultured Collinsella sp. | reverse complement strand
CATATCGTCGGCAGCGTCAGATGTGTATAAGAGACAGTTGCGGTTGCCCGGGACCTCGATCTGGCGCAAGCACTCGGGATGGCCGACCATCTCGTCGACGGTGCGGAAGCCCAGGCTCGCCATGACCTCGCGCAGCTGCTCGGCAACAAAGAGCATAAAGCGCTCGACGTGCTCGGGCTTACCGCGGAAGCCGTGACGCAGGCGGCAGTTTTGCGTGGCAATGCCGGCCGGGCAGGTATCCTGCTGGCAGTCGCGCTGCATGAGGCAGCCCATGGAGATGAGCGGCATGGTCGCAAAGCCAAACTCCTCGGCGCCCAACAGGCAGGCGACGGCAACATCGGTGCCGTCCATGAGCTTGCCGTCGGCCTCGAGCACCACGCGTGAGCGCAGGCCATTTTGCAGCAGCGTCTGCTGGGCCTCGGCAAGGCCAAGCTCCAGCGGCAGGCCGGCGTGCCAAATGGAATCGCGCGCCGCGGCACCTGAGCCGCCATTGTGGCCGCTGATCAAGATCTTGTCGGCAGCGCCCTTGGCCACACCGGTAGCGATGGTGCCGACGCCGGCCTCGCTGACCAGCTTGACCGACACGCGCGCACCGGGGTTGGCGTTCTTAAGATCGAAGATCAGCTCCGCCAGGTCCTCGATGGAGTAAATGTCGTGGTGCGGCGGAGGCGAGATCAGGCCGATGCCGGGCGTGGACTGACGGACCTCGGCGATCCAGGGATAGACCTTCTTGCCGGGCAGGTGGCCGCCCTCGCCGGGCTTGGCGCCCTGGGCCATCTTGATCTGAATCTCGAAGGCGCTGCACAGATAGCGGCTCGTCACGCCAAAGCGTGCACTTGCCACCTGTTTGATCGCGGAATTCTTGGAGTCACCGTTGGCCAGCGGGGTCTCGCGACGCGGATCCTCGCCGCCCTCGCCCGAGTTGGAACGGCCGTGCAGGCGGTTCATGGCGATGGCCATGCACTCGTGTGCCTCTTTGCTGATGGAACCGTACGACATGGCGCCGGTGTTAAAGCGGCGGACGATGTTGAGCGCGGGCTCCACCTCGTCGAGCGAAACCGGCGTGCGGCCGCTGGCATCAAAGTCGAGCAGGTCGCGTAGGCGCACGGCACGACCGGTGCGGTGCAGGCGGGCGCTGTACTCCTTAAAGGTGTCGTAGCTGTCCTCACGGCAGGCGGTCTGCAGCAGGTAGACGGTCTGAGGGTCGATCAGGTGATCTTCGCCACCGAACGGGCGCCACTTGGTCAGGCCCAGTGTGGGCAGCTGATCGGGAGCCGGACTCTTAAGGATGGCAAGCGCGGCATCATAGCGCTCATTCTGCTCGCGCTCGACGTCCTCGACACCCATACCGCCCACACGGCTCACCGTGCCGGCGAAATACGCGTTGACGAACTCCGGCGTAAAGCCAACGGCCTCGAAGATCTGCGCCGAATGGTAGCTCTGCACCGTGGAGATGCCCATCTTGGACATGATAGAGACGATGCCCGCCGTCGCAGCCTTATTGTAGTTGGCGATGCCCTGCTCGGCCGTCATGTCCAGGTCGCCGCGTGCCGCCAGATCGCGGATGCACACATGTGCGTTGTACGGATAGATGCCGCTCGCGGAGTAGCCCACCAGCGCCGCAAAGTCGTGCGGAGACACGGCATCGCCGCACTCCACCACGATATCGGCAAAGGTGCGCACGCCGGCGCGGATCAGGTGGTTGTGCACGCAGCCCACGGCGAGCAGCGACGGCACGGGCACCTCGCCCGCAGCGGCACGATCGCTCAACACCACGATGTTCACGCCGTCGCGAACCGCAGCCTCAACGTCCTCTGCAAGCTGCTTGAGCGCAGCCTGCAGTGCGCCCTTGCCGGCGTCGCGGCGGTAGACGGCACGGAAGCGGCGAGTCTTAAAGCCCACGCGGTCGATGGCGCAGATGCGGTCAAACTCCTCCTCGTTGAGCAACGGACGCTCCAAGCGCACCAGCTGGCAGGCCGTACGGGAATCCTCGAGCAGGTTGCCGTGGTTGCCCAGGTAGAGCGTAGTCGAGGTGACCATATGCTCGCGTAGGGCGTCGATCGGCGGGTTCGTGACCTGAGCGAACAGCTGATAGAAGTAGTCAAAGAACGAGCGCGTCTTCTTGGACAGGCAGGCCAGCGGCGCGTCGATGCCCATCGAGGCGAGCGGCGCCTTGCCCTGCTGGGCCATGGGACGCACGACCTCGTCGACGTCATCCCAGTGGTAGCCGAGCTTGGCCATGCGCACGGCGGCGGGCACCTCGGCGTCCTCGGCGGGCGTTGCCGCAACGGGCTCATCGAGCGCGTCAACGGTCAGCGTCTCCTCGGCAATCCAGTCGCGGTAGGGCTTTTCCTTGGCGTAACGGGCGCGCAGCTCATCGTTGTAGATCACGCGGCCGCGGGCAAAATCGACCTCGAGCATCTGGCCCGGCCCCAGACAGCCGCTCGTCAGGATGTTCTCGGGGCTCACCTCGATGGTGCCCACCTCGCTTGCCAGCATAAAGCGACCGTCGCGCGTCACATAGTAGCGGGCGGGACGCAGGCCGTTACGGTCGAGGGCGGCACCCAGCGTGCGACCGTCGGTAAAGGCGATGGCCGCCGGGCCGTCCCACGGCTCCATGAGCATGGACTGGTAAGCGTCGTAGGCGCGTCGCTCCTCGCTCAGGCTGTCGTTGTGGTCCCACGGCTCGGGCAGGAGCATGGATGCGGCACGCGTGAGCGGACGACCGTTCATGACCAGGAACTCAAGCACATTGTCCAGAATCGCGGAGTCGGAACCCTCGCGGTTGATGATGGGCATCACGCGCTCAAGATCGTGCTGCAGCACGGGGCTGTACAGGTTGGGTTCGCGAGCGCGAATCCAGTTGACGTTGCCCTTGAGGGTGTTGATCTCGCCGTTATGGATGATAAAACGGTTGGGGTGCGCACGCTCCCAGCTGGGCGTGGTGTTGGTGGAGTAGCGCGAGTGGACGAGCGCCACGGCTGTTTTGACGGCGGCGTCGTTGAGGTCGATGAAGAAGCGACGCATCTGCGTGGCGACCAGCATGCCCTTGTACACGATGGTGCGCGAGCTCATGGAGCACACGTAAAAGATCTTGTCGCGCAGGGCGAACTCGGCGTCGGCCTTCTTCTCGATGGTGCGGCGGCACACGTACAGGCGGCGCTCGAAGGCGTCACCCGCCGGCGTGTCGTCCGGACGACCCAGGAAGGCCTGCAGGATAGTAGGCATGCAGGCGCGGGCCGTCTCGCCCAGGTCGTGCGGGTCGACCGGCACCTCGCGCCAAAAGAGCAGCGGCACGCCGGCCTCGACGCAGCCCTCCTCAAACACGCGGCGGGCATCCTCTACGCCCTTGTCGTCCTGCGGGAAGAACAGCATGGCCACGCCGTAGTCGCCCTCTGCCGGCAGAATCTGGCCGCACTTTTGGGCCTCTTTACGGAAAAAGTGATGCGGAACCTGGAACAGAATGCCAGCGCCGTCGCCGGTGTTCTTCTCGAGTCCCGTGCCGCCGCGGTGCTCCAAGTTGACCAGAATGGACAGCGCATCGTCCAGAATCTGGTGATGGCGCTCACCGTTGATATCGGCAAGCGCGCCGATGCCACATGCATCGTGATCGAATTCGGGGCGATAAAGGCCCTGCTGCTGAGCGGAATCTGCCTGCATCGCGATCCTCCCCTAGCTATTAGACAGTCAGTTGACTAGGCATACTAGGTGCATCGCCGGCCCGTTGTGTTTCCCGCCCGTTTCGAAACAATCGCGTAACGCACGCCCTACGAGTGGACACCGCCGACCTCAAGGACGACAACAAGGGCCCCAGGTTCGGCCCGCAAGCTCACCGCTTCAAACATCTCAATCTGTAACAGGAAGGCCCAATTTCGACGGCTAACTGTTACAGATTGAGATGTTTCTGAGAGACGGCTCCGAATGTCTCAATCTGTAACACGAAGGGCCGGTTTTGGCGGTCAGCTGTTACAAATCGAGATATTCCATAGGACCATTTCTTCCTGTCTCGATCTGTAACACCTAGGTCCAATTTCCATCCCTAGTTGTTACAGATCAAGACATTTCGGCAGCCCCTTTCACCATCCCATTCAAATACAGCAATTTTGTTAGTTTTAGTTAACTTTTCAGCCTAAAACGGGTATCCTTTGCGGCGTCAAACAAACGGCACGCAGGAGCGCACCATGCTCAACCATCTCAAACAACACTTTGGTTCCCGGCGCACCGGCGGTCACGGAGGCCTAGACATCGCACGGCATATCGGCCCCGGGCTGCTCGTCACCGTCGGCTTTATCGACCCGGGCAATTGGGCCTCCAATATGGCCGCGGGCTCGCAGTTTGGCTACGCGCTGCTGTGGATCGTCACGCTGTCGACGATTATGCTCATCGTGTTGCAGCACAACGCGGCACACCTGGGCATCGCCACGGGCATGTGTCTTGCCGAGGCCACGACACGTTATCTCCCCCGCTTCGTTGGGCGCACGGTGCTCGCCAGTGCCTATCTCGCGACCATCGCCACCGCCATGGCCGAAGTCCTGGGTGGCGCGATTGCCCTTCAAATGCTCTTTGGGCTGCCCGTGCGCGCGGGCTGCGTCATCGTGGCGGCAGTATCGATGGCGATGCTCATGACGAGCTCCTACAAGCGCGCCGAGCGATGGATCATCGCCTTCGTAGGCGTGGTAGGACTCTCGTTTTTGGCTGAGCTTACGCTGGTCAAGGTCGACTGGCCGCAGGCCGCCGCAAGCTGGATCACACCCAGTATGCCCACCGGCTCGGCCGCGATTATCGTAAGTGTCCTAGGCGCGGTCGTTATGCCCCACAACCTCTTCCTGCACTCCGAGGTCATCCAATCCATGCACTTCGAAGGCCAAGGCGAGCAGGTTATCGAAGAACGTCTGCGCTACGAGCTCTTCGACACGCTCTTTTCGATGGGCGTGGGCTGGGCAATCAACTCGGCCATGGTCATCCTGGCCGCAACGACCTTCTTTGCGCACGGCATTGTCGTAGACGACCTCGCCGTCGCCTGTCTCTTATACACATCTGACGCTGCCGACGATATG
>URWZ01000134.1 GCA_900551625.1 uncultured Collinsella sp. | reverse complement strand
GAGGCAGATGCAGTTCGTAAAGATCATCACTACTGCAGACAATGCCATCCGACGCCAGCGCGCAATTTCCCGACGACGATAACAATCGTCTCTGTCCGCATGGGGCGAATTGCCTCAACAGAGTCATTTTGAGGTCGTTGGGTTTTAGCACGACATTGCTGCATGTTTCTAGGGCATGTATGTGCTGATTTTTGCTATTTAACCTGATATTGCACGGTATATGACCTTGAAATGACTTGCAACTGACCGATGTTCTAACTAGCTACCAAGGGCGAAAGGAAACAGCCATGAGCAAGGAAAAAGTCGTTCTCGCATATTCCGGTGGTCTTGATACATCCGTATGTGTCAAATGGCTCCAGGACGAGAAAAATCTCGATGTCGTTTGCGTCTGCGGTAACGTGGGCCAGGAGGAGACCGGCCTGGATGCCAAGAAGCAGAAGGCGCTCGACCTGGGCGTTCTCGATTGCCAGGTGCTCGACCTGCGCGACGAGTTCTCCGATGAGTTCCTGACTAAGGCCATCGCCGCAAATTCCATGTACGAGAACAAGTACCCGCTGCTCTCCGCTCTGTCTCGCCCGCTGCTCGCCAAGAAGCTTGTCGAGGTCGCTCACGGGTTTGGCGCGACCTACGTCGCCCACGGCTGCACCGGCAAGGGTAACGACCAGGTTCGTTTTGAGGCTGCGGTCAAGGCCCTCGACCCCGAGCTTAAGGTTATCGCCCCCGTTCGCGAGTGGGATCTGAAGTGCCGTCCCGACGAGGTCGCCTATGCCCACGCCCACAACGTGCCGGTTCCCGAGGGTGCCAACGACAACCCCTATTCCATCGACGACAACCTGTGGGGTCGTGCCATTGAGTGTGGCCACCTGGAGGACCCCTGGAATGAGCCGCTCGACGACGCCTGGGTTATGACCAAGAATCCCGAGGACACGCCCGACACCCCGACGTATACCGAGATTGAGTTTGAGGTCGGCAAGCCCGTCGCCGTCGACGGCAAGAAGATGAAACTCTCCGAGATCGTCATCGCCCTCAACAAGATTTCGGGCGACAACGGCTTTGGCCGTCTCGACCTGGTTGAGGATCGTCTGGTGGGCCTCAAGAGCCGCGAGTGCTATGAGGTTCCCGGCGCCCTGACGCTCATTACCGCCCATAAGGCACTCGAGGACATTTGCGTTGAGGGCGACCTGCTCAAGACTAAGATTAAGCTCGAGCAGGATTGGGCCACCGCCGTGTACAACGGCCAGTGGTACAGCCCACTCAAAAACGCGCTCGACGCCTTTATGGCCGACACCCAGAAGTTCGTGACCGGCACCGTCCGTCTGAAGTTCTTTAAGGGCAACTGCCATGTCGTCGGCCGCAAGAGCCCCTTCAGCCTCTACGACTACGGTCTGGCTACCTACGACCGCGACACCACGTTTGACGAGAAGGCCAGCGCCGGCTTTATCGAGATCGACACGCTGTCGCTCAAGACGTGGGCCAAGGTCCAGGGTCCCAGCTCTGCTGCTGCTCAGGCCTAAGGCTTTTCCTTCCCTTGGTATCCGCGCGGCCCATCCGCGTGATACAAAACGGGCGCACGGGGTCCCTACCTTTCGTTATGCTTGCTGACACTTCTTAACATCGGTGGCCCCTACGTTCCGCCCGCGTATTTGATGCCGCGTCTGCGGCTGAGTCCGAGCCCCGCCGGGGTTATCCGGCGGGGCTCCTTCTATCAATTTGGCGGCTCTGCGCCTATATATATGAGGAGTATCCATTATGTTCCATGCTATCGCGCATGCTTTACTTGCCCTCGTGCCCGAGTTCGATGCTGCAAAGGTCGAGGACGTCCCTATGAGCCTGAAGGCCTGGATCGATGATTCGCAGGGCAACATCCGGAGGGAGACGTTGGGCGCCAAGTGCATGGTGCGTCACTTCTTTGCAAATTAGCTACATGGCCCAGCGCACGGCAGGGAGTGTGTAAAACTAGCGGTTGAAAAATCGCTTTAGCGACAGGGCGCATTGCTTTGGGCGCTTGTTTTGGTATTTGGAGAAAGGAGACGGTTCCATGGCTCTTTGGGGCGGTCGTTTTGAGGCGGGCGTGGCCGAGGTCACGCAGGAGTTTGGCGCGTCGCTGCCGGTCGACAAACATCTCTATAAGCAGGATATCGCCGGATCTAAGGCACATGCCAAGATGCTGGCGGCCCAGGGCATTATCAGCGCCGAGGACGAGCAGGCGATTGCCGAGGGTCTGACCGCAATCGAACAGGATATCGATGCCGGCAACTTCACCTTCGATATCAACGACGAGGACATTCATATGTCCATCGAGAGCGAGCTGACGCGTCGCATCGGCGAGGCTGGCAAGCGCTTGCATACCGGACGTTCGCGCAACGACCAGGTGGCGACCGACACACGTCTGGGCGTCAAGGCGCTGGCCAAGGAGCTCATGGAGGCCAATCTTGAACTGCGTCATGTGCTGGTGGATGCGGCTAAAAAGTACGACAAGGTGATTCTGCCGGGTTACACGCACATGCAGCATGCTCAGCCCGTGCTGTTGTCGCATCATCTGCTGGCGTATTCCTGGATGTTCGCGCGCGACTTTACACGCCTGAAGGCCGCCTTTGATGCCGCCGACAACTGCCCGCTGGGCGCTGCCGCGCTTGCCGGTACGAGCTATCCGCTCGATCGTCAGATGACGGCCGCCGAACTTGGCTTTGCGGGCGTGATCCCCAACTCGCTCGATGCGGTTTCCGACCGTGATTTCCTCCTCGACCTGCATTACGCCGGCTCCGTCATGGCGATGCACCTGTCGCGTCTTTCCGAGGAGATCGTGCTGTGGTCGAGCTCCGAATTTGGCTTTATCACGCTTTCCGACTCCTACTCCACTGGCTCGTCCATCATGCCGCAGAAGAAGAACCCCGATTTTGCCGAGCTTATCCGCGGCAAGAGCGGCCGAGTCTATGGCAACCTGGTGCAGCTGCTCGTGACCATGAAGGGCCTGCCGCTTGCTTATAACAAGGACTTGCAGGAGGACAAGGAGGGCGCCCTCGATACCGCCCATACGCTCATGCAGTGCCTGTCCGTTATGGCCGGTATGATTTCGACCTGGACCGTCAACGAGGATGCCATGGCGCGCGAGTGCGGTGTGGGGCACCTTGCCGCCACCGATGTTGCCGATTACCTGGCCAAGCGTGGCCTGCCGTTCCGCGAGGCACATGCCGTGGTGGGCCATTTGGTCCTGATGTGTGAGAAGCGCGGCTGCAACCTTGAGGACCTGCCGTTTGAGGTGTTCCAGGAGGCGAGTCCGCTCTTTGAGCACGACATTACCGAGGCGCTCGACATCCCGTCGATTGTCGCCGCGCGCACGACCGAGGGCGGCACCGCCCCTGCCGCCGTTGCCGTGCAGCTGCAGCGTGCCGAGGCACAGCTTGAGGCCGACAAAGGCGTGTTTGGATCGCTGACCAAGGTCGTCGAAATGGGCCACGGGGTAAAGTAGGGGTTTGGCTGAAGCTGTTTTGGCCATTATTTATTGATAAATCGTTGTTGCTTTACGGACGTCTGCTGATGTGGGCGTCCGTATTTTGTTGCTATGGGGGAGGGGCTTGTCGAGAACTTCTGTAGGACCTTTGGGCAGGTTGTGAAGGGGGTACGTTCACGGGCGGCAACCGACCGTCCGCTCGGTTCGATGCGGTTGATGTGCGGTCGGATGGTACTCTAATCGGGCCTCGAAACAGAAGTGACACAAATGGAACGTTTTAATAAATTGTAACGTTTCAAAAAACAGCTTTTTGTTTAACTGCAGCTAAAACTCTGTTACGATGCAGTCCGGGCGGGTGCCGGAATGGGACTTGGGCACGCGCGAACCTACTTGAAAGGCTACCTTATGGCTATCGAGAAGACCTTCATCATGATTAAGCCCGACGCTGTGCGCGATCGTAAGATCGGCGAGATCGTCGCTCGCATTGAGCGTAGCGGCCTTGTCATCGAGCGCATGGAGATGACCACGCTCGAGCGCGCTACCGTCGAGGAGCACTACGCCCATCTGGCCGACAAGCCCTTCTTTGGCGGTCTCTGCGACTTTATGACGAGCGGTCCGGTCGTCAAGATGGTCGTTTCCGGTCTCTCCGCTGTCTCCAAGATGCGCACCCTTATGGGTGCTACCAACCCGCTTGATGCTGCTCCCGGCACCATTCGCGGCGACTTCGCTGTCGATGTCAACGCTAACGTAATCCACGGCTCCGACTGCTTGGAGAACGCCGAGATCGAGATCAAGCGCTTTTTTGGCTAAACCAGCTTTGACTCCTTAAAGCTGTTAGCGTGTGGCTTTGGCGCCGCGGAATTCCATCCGCGGCGCCCTTTTTATTCCAGTAGATTTTTGGTAACCGCTTAGAAATCTACTAAAGAGCCCCCGCCCGGATGTTTCTTCCGGGCGGGGGCTGGCGTTAGCGTATGGCTTTGTAGGTCTTTAGGCCTCGTCGACGACCTTGAGGCCGCGCGTGTGGTCGATCTCGTTGAGGAGGTTAACGCGACGCTCATGACGACCGCCCTCAAACTCGGCGTCGAGCCACTCGTCGACAATCATCTTGGCGAGCTCGGAGCCCACGACGCGGGCGCCAAAGGCGAGCACGTTGGTATTGTTGTGCATGCGGGAGAGCTTGGCGCTGAAGGGCTCGGAGCACACGACGGCGCGAACGCCCTCCACCTTGTTGGCGGCCAGGCTGATGCCGACGCCGGTACCGCAGATCAGGATACCCAGGTCGACGTCACCGTTGGCCACGGCCTTACCCACCTTGTAGCCGGCGATGGGGTAATCGAAGCTCTCGGAGGTGTCGGTTCCAAAGTTCACGACCTCGCAGCCGCGCTCCTTCAGGTGCTCGGAAATGATGTTCTTGAGCTCGACGGCGGCATGGTCGTTGCCGATACCAATCTTCATGAGTGGTTCCTCTCTGGTCCGTGCGGCGGAATTGCTAAAGGTTTTACCGCGTTCGACTGCATGATAGCGCGACTTTTGTGTAAACGCTCGGGCGTTTTTTGGTCAAACGCTTTAGCATGCAACAAGACCGCTGTCTCTTATACACATCTGACGCTGCCGACGATATGCAGTG
>URWZ01000133.1 GCA_900551625.1 uncultured Collinsella sp. | reverse complement strand
ACGAGATAGCGTAGCGTCTCGTGGGCTCGGAGATGTGTATAAGAGACAGGATACAGATAAACATATAAACAAACTCATCACAGATGAGCACATATCACAAAGCAAATGACGGTATTTATCCTACGTTGAACCGCAACAACTGTCAAATAAACGCACCCGGCACGGCGCCAATCGAGCGGTGAACGGCAGGGGCGTAACGGGTGCTATGCTTACACGGCGCACTCCTCGCTTAAGGCATCGAGACGTGCCTTAACGGCATCGGCGGCGATGTGATACGAAAAACCCTTACCCATCAAAAACCTGACGAGCTTTTCGAATGCACGGACCTCGGGGACGCGACGTTTAGCGAGCAAGGCCGAAGCGCGGGCCAAGTCGTCATCCACGGCAAAATATGCCTCGGGATACCCGGGGATATCGTCAAGCACGACATGACGACGCTTGAGCTCAACCTCGATCTTGCGCTGTCCCCAGCCGCGACGTTTGCGCTCTTCGATAAAGTACGAGCAAAAACGGTTCTCGTCCAAAAACCGATACTCGGTCGCTCGAGCAACCGCAAAATCAATCGCGGGCTGTCGAAAGCCATAGCGCGCCAACTTATCGCGCACCTCGCCCGTGGCATGATCGCGGCGCGAAAGCATCTCGGTCACCATGGTGAGTGCACATTTGCGTTCGATAAGCTGCACCGCCTCGCGAAAGTCATCCCAATCACAGGGAAGATCGGGGCGGTTCTTAACGTACAGGCGCGCCACGCGCACGGGAATCCAAATGGAACGTTCGAAACCGCCCTCAAGATCGCAATCGATATGCGCGCAGGGCTTTTTAGACGCATAACCGCTCGAGAACGAGGAGGCCGCCTTCTTATCGGGAAAGACGACCGTAGCCTCGGACACCGTATACGACATGTCGGCATCCGCTACTCGTCGTCATCGTCGAGCATCGCGGAACCATCGATGGCGTACAGCTCGTCAAACTCCTCGGTGGCGGGCTGGTCGGTCAACTCAACCTCGGAGGGGGCGTCATCGTCATACTCAAGGCCGCAGGCAAGGCGAACTTTGTGCTCGATCTCGTCGGCGCAATCCGGGTGCTCGCGCAGGAACGTCTTGGCGGCCTCGCGACCGTTGCCGAGCTTATCCTCGCCATAGGCAAACCAGGACCCCATCTTTTTGCAGATGCCGCACTCGACGGCCATATCCAGAATCGAGCCCTCTTTGGAGATGCCGGTGCCATACATGATGTCAAACTCGGCCGAACGGAACGGAGCCGCCACCTTGTTCTTAACGACCTTGGCACGAACGCGATTGCCGATAACCTCGTCCTTGAGCTTGATGGTATCGATTTTGCGAATATCGATTCGCACGGAAGAGAAAAACTTGAGTGCGCGGCCGCCCGTGGTGGTCTCGGGGTTGCCGAACATGACGCCGATCTTCTCGCGCAGCTGGTTAATGAAGATGCAGGTCGTGTTGGACTTGGCAAGCGAGCCGGCGAGCTTGCGGAGTGCCTGGCTCATCAAACGAGCCTGCAGACCCACCGTCGTGTCACCAATCTCGCCCTCGATCTCGGCACGTGGAGTCAAGGCGGCAACAGAGTCGACGACGATGGCGTCGATGGCACCGGAGCGCACAAGCATATCGACGATCTCGAGCGCCTGCTCGCCCGTATCGGGCTGGGAAATGAGGACCTCATCGATATCAACACCGATGCGCGCGGCATAGGTGGGATCAAGCGCGTGCTCGGCATCGATAAATGCAACAACACCGCCCATGGCCTGCGCCTCTGCAAGGATCTCGAGCGAAAGCGTCGTCTTACCGGAGGACTCGGGGCCATAAATCTCGACGATACGGCCGCGCGGCACGCCGCCGATACCCAAGGCGGCATCGAGCGCCAGAGAGCCCGTCGGAATAGCCTCGACCTCGAGCTCGGGACCGCCGTCGCCATACCTCATAATAGAGCCCTGGCCGAATTTCTTCTCGATCTCGGCCTTGGTGGTGGCGATCATCTCATCGCGCTCTTTACCCGTCGTGCGAGCATGAACGGTACGTACGGGACCTGAATTCTTGGCCATGAATAGCCCTCCTCTTAACAACCTGCATCGATAATAAACGAACGGCTGTTCGTGGTCAACCGTTCAGGCCAATCATATGCAGGCGATCTTTCCAAAACCCAACCAAACGCCGACCAAACACTGACCAAATGCTTGACCACAAAGGACCAAATATGAACAAGGCAGGCAAAAATACATCTACAACCAGCACAAACGCCAAATGAGCCTAAGGTCCCTATCTCCACAATTAAGGGGCTCGGAGGCCCCTTAAAACACGTCTATTCCATAGAGTTGAGCACAAGGGCAATGCGACCCAATGCCTCCGTGACCGCATGGGCACGAACACACGAACGGTCGCCCTCATAGTGGCAGCGCACAGAGTCCACGACCGGCACGCCCCCATCGGCGGAACGATGCGCCCAGCCAATATAGAAAGTGCCCGCCGGATCGTCCTCAGTGCCACCGCCGGGGCCGGCATAACCCGTTGCGCTCACTGCAATATCGCTCTGGTACAGCTCCAGCGAACCCACCGCCATCTCGCGCGCGGTCTGATGCGACACCGCGGTATAGCGGTCGAGCGTCTCCTGCTCAACACCAAGAACACGATGCTTAATCTCATCGCAATAGGTCACCGCACCGCCACGCAGCACCGCCGAGGCGCCCGGGATATCGGCAATCGTCGAGGCGATCATACCCGCCGTCAGCGACTCAGCCGTCGAAACCGTCACGCCCCGAGCGCTCGCGCGCTCGACAATATCACGCGCCAGCTCCTCGTTATGTGCGGAAATCTGCTCAAAAGAGTCCGTCATACCCACTAGGACCTAGACCGAAAAGACGATCTTGCGGCAGTTCCAGAAATACTGGGCGCCCGAGATAACGGTCAGGACAACGGCAACGGCGTACAGGAAGCGCGACACCGAGTAGATGCCGAGCGTCAGCGCCACCGGGCCAAGGTGCAAGCCGGCCATAGCAAAAACGCACAGGTAACCGCAAATGGAGACCATCGTGGTTGCCGTCTTGTACTTGCCGAGCTTATCGGCCGCAACGACCACACCGGCCGCACTCGCGACCATGCGAAGGGCGCTCACCAGCAGCTCGCGGAACAGGATAATGAACACGGACCACACGGTCACCATACCAAAATCCAAGAACAGCAGCAGGGCCGAGAACACGAGCAGCTTATCGGCGATGGGGTCCAAGAATTTACCGAAGTCGGTGATCTCGTTGCGCGAACGCGCCAGATAACCGTCGACCTTATCGGTGCACGACAGGATCACATACAGAATGAAGGCAGCGGCGGCGAGCGGGCCGTCGAAGGTGCTCCAATCCGTACCGGCAACACTCGTGTGAGAAAGCGCCGACACGATCATGAACACCGGGATAAAGACGATGCGAACGCACGTCACGATGTTGGCGGGCGTCCAGACACTCGTCAGTTCCTTATTGCTCTCGTTAGCCACGACGCTCTCCTACTCCACAACATGACCGATAAGCTCATAGCAGAAGCTATCGGTAAACTCGACGGTCAGAATATCGCCCACGGACGCCTCGCTGGCGTCCAGATGCACCGCGCCATCGGAATCGGGCGCCTGGAACCAGGCATGGCCGATCAGCTCGGCGCCATCCTCGGTCTCTTCGATACCGTCGACGATCACCTGGGCGCGCTCGCCCACATGTGCGGCGGTGGCGGCAAAACCGAGCGACTCGGCCAGGTCCATGGCCTCCTGGGCGCGCTCGAGCTTGACCTCTTCGTCGACCTGACCCTCCATCTTAGCGGCCAGGCTGCCCTCCTCCTGCGAGTAGGCAAAGACGCTCGTGTAGTCAAAGCCGACGGTGTCCATAAAGTCGATAAGGTCGCGGAACTCGTCGTCGGTCTCGGTCGGGAAGCCGACCATGGCCGTGGAACGGATCACGATGCCGGGGATACGCTCACGCAGATCGCGGAACAGGTCCTCGAGCTCCTGGCGCGAACCAGAACGGCGCATAGCCTTAAGGATGCGCGCGTCGCAGTGCTGCACGGGGATATCGATATAGGGCAGCACCTCGGGCGTATCGCGAATCGTCTCGATGAGTTCGTCAGTCATGCCCTCGGGCTGCAGATAGAGCACGCGGACCCAGACGTTGTGCGGGCGCACGGCCTCGGCGACGGCACGCAGCAGCTGCGCCAGATTGCGCGGCGAGCCATCGGCGACGTCCTCGTCGGCAAAGTCGGTACCCCAGATGCCCGTGTCCTGGCCGATCAGCACGATCTCGCGCACACCGCCGGCAACCAGGTCGCGCACCTCGGAGATGATGCTCTCGGCATTGCGCGAATGATAGCGGCCGCGGATGTAGGGAATCATGCAGAAGCTGCAGAAGCGGTTGCAGCCATCGGAAATCTTGACGTAAGCGACAGCACCCTCGACGGTACGTTTGACCTGCGGGATATAGGCTGCAATCTCACGCTCGACACCCAGCACGCCATCGATGACCGCCACGATGCCATCTTCCTCGTCGGCCTTCACAAAGGCAGCGACCTCGGGCAGCTCGTCAGGCAGGTCATCGCCATAGCGCGACGGCACGCAGCCGCACATGACGATGGGGCAAGAACGAACGCCGTCCTGAACCTCGTTGGCGAGCTCGAGCGTGGTCTCGATGCTCTCGGACGTTGCGGAGGCGAGGAACGAGCAAGTATTGACGATGGCGATATCGGCATCCTGCGGGTCGAATGCCTCCTCGTAGCCCGCGGCGGTCAAAAGAGAACGCATGCGGTCGGTGTCAACCTCGTTCTTAGCGCACCCGAGGGTGATGTAGAGCACGGAGCCCAACGGTGTATCCATGTTGGAGAGCGGTCCTTTCGATTGATATTAGCGGTAGTTGGTGAACTGCAGCGGCTGGCCGTAGTCCTGGTCGCGCAGGAACTGAATCACGGTCTGCAACGCGTCCTTCGAAGCAGAGGAAACACGCAGTTTGTCGGCCTCGATGGTCACCTTGACCTTGAGCTTTTGATCCTTGATGTCCTTATTGATCTTCTTGGCGGTCGCCTGGTCAATGCCCTCGACGATATGGCCGAGCACGCG
>URWZ01000132.1 GCA_900551625.1 uncultured Collinsella sp. | reverse complement strand
CGTGGGTTCGGAGATGTGTATAAGAGACAGCGCCAAGATGGGGTGGCTCGTAAAGCCGAGCAGGTTAGTTGAGCTTAAGGGCCTTCTGGATGGGCAGGTAGAGGGCGCCGACCAGAATGGCGTTAAATACGGCGGTCATGGCGACGACGGGCAGCATGGCTGCGGCGAGCTCGCCCACAACGCCGAGCATGGCCATCTTGATGACCATGAAGATGACGCCCGAGACAAAGGTGGTCACGAATGTTGCGGCGATGGCGACGACGGGCTTAACCTGGCCGTCCTTGGCGGCAGCGTTGACAATGACGGCCATGAGCATAGCGGCGATGCCCTCGGCGGCAAAATCGACAAACGGCGAGGTGGTAGTGATCTGGATCACGGCCGCCGAGATGAGACCAATGACGAGCGCCTGGCCAATGTTGGGACGAACGACCAGGATGGTGAGGCAGAATGCCGAGATGATGAACTCGGGGCTGATCATACCGCCCGAGATGCCCGAGATTGCCTTGCCGACGGTGAAGTTGAGGATGAAGCCGGCGGCAAGCAGGATGGCGAGCAAGACGAGGGCGCGGACGTCGAGTTTGCCGCGGTCGGCGGTCTGGACGGTGCGGGGCTGTGCGGTGGTGGTGTTCTGAGACATGGTGAAAATCCTTTCGGAAGGGAAGTGCAAGAGAAGAAAGCGGAGGCGCGTGATGCGAACGCGATCGGGCTCGAGATAGAAAAAGGCCCCCGGTCGAAACCGGAGGCCTTCCAATCACCTAGAGCGCAAAAACAGGCGTGAGGGACTCACTGTCGACCGATCGTATTCGCATCACGCCACCACCAGTTGTTGAGGGACTTCATCGTGTTCATCATCTTGGTGGCTCCTTTCGTGATGCCTTGGCGCGGTCGCACCTCGTTGCTGTTGCGCTGCACTATAGCACAGCGAAGTGTGTGCGGGGAAATCTTTTTTGAAAAGATTTCGGCGGCGTTTCCTGCCGGTCAAAAGGGCAGGCTGAGCGGGCGGGATGACTCATGCGACCCCGCCCGTCTCTTGGAACGCAAGGGCCTTAGGCCTTCTTGCGACGATAAAGCACGAAGCCGCAGACACCGATGATGACGACGGCGCCAACGGCCATGGCGGCCATGTTGTTGCCCTCGGACTTCTCCTCGGTCGCCTCTTCCTCAGCCTCGGGCTCGGCAACGTCCTTATCGGAGAGAGCCTCGTCGGCGTAGGTGATGGACTCGACCAGGCAGTCGTTGTCGGCATCGTAGTCACTCGGGACGAACTCCTCGGAGAAGTCGCCCTCCTTGAGGTAGTCGCGCATCTCCTCGAGCATGGCCTTGCACTTGACGTAGGTGTTCTTGGTCGCTGCCTTGCCGGCCTTGTTGGCCAGGGCGGTGCGGGCCTCGGTGTCCTCGGCGGCCTGCATGGCCTCGTCGACGGTCAGGTTCTGTTCAATGAGCTCCTTCTGCAGGGCGTCGAGATAGGCGCGGACGCCGGTGGCGCAGCTGTCGCGGTTCTCATAGGCGAGCGTGTTGATGTCCATGAGGACGTAGTTGATGGAGTTCTTGGGCTCCTCGTTGTTCACGACGTCTTCCTCTTCACAGTGATCGAAGGAGACATCCTGATCGCTGAAGTAGGGGCTGACCTCGGTGAGCAGTGCGGAATAGAGGGGGATAGCGACGGAGAACTCGGCGTTGGAGAGCATCTCCCACTGGATGGTCGCGATTTCGGGGTCCATGCCGTGGCGGATCTGGAAGGTGTGGATCTCGGTGTTGCGGTTGGAGCCGATAGCATAGGCGCCGTCGGTGTTGGCGTTGAGGCCGGCGACATTCTCGCCGCGAGCGGCGAAGGAACGAATCATCTCAAAGGTGTTCCAGTCGGACTTGCCGGGCTGGAAGAACAGCGGCTGCATCTCGTGGACCAGGGCGCCGGTCGTCGCACGAGCGTCTTCGCGCTCGTCCTTGACGATCTCATAGTCGGTGCCCTCAGCAAGCGGAGCCATGAAGTAATCGCGGCCCTGGACATAGCGCGACCACTGGTGCATACCGGCCTCGCCGATCTCCTCGCCGTAGGTTTTGGCGACGTCGAACTTGCCGTCGGTGTACTCGGCAAAGCCCTTCTCCTTAGGCATGGACTCGATGCCCTCGGAGTGGAGGCAGTTCTCGGTGTCGTCGAGGTCGACGTCATAGGTGAGGTTGCCGATGTTGGGGTTGAGTGAGGCAATATCGTCGGTGAGCCTCATAGCGATTCACTGGTGGCCGGAAAGCGCTGCAAACAACCAGGTCTCGTTGTTGTCGGCAATGATGATCTGGTCGTTGGAGCAGACGCCCTGCTCGTCAATCAGGCTGCCGAGGAGCTCGACACCCTCGCGGGCCGTGGCGCTCTCGCCCAGAATGACGCTGGCGTAGTTGTACTCGCCGATGCCGGTCTCCTCGGTGACGGGGTCGGCTTCCTCTGCCTTCTCGTTATAGGAGGTGCTCAGCGTGGCAGAGCAGGAAACGCCCTTTTCGTTGATGCCAGCCTCGGAATATGCGTCGTAACGATCTTCCCACTGAGAGGGGTTGTCGCGAACGAAGGTGTAGCGGTAGGTTGCGCCCTTGGACTTGTACTCAAAGCCGGACTCGACCGAGGTGTACTTGCTGCCGTCCTTGTGTGCGGGCTCGATGCCAAAGTGCTTGATGTAGCGCGGGCCGAAGTCCTCGGAGCGTCCGTAGTACGTGTTGCCGTCTGCCGTGAGCTGGCTGCCCATGTAGATCTGGGTGCAAGCGAGCGCCGAAGTCGGCATGGCCATAATGGCCGCTGCTCCAAATGCAAGGCCGCAGCCGAGCTTCTTGAGCGTGTTGACAGGATGAGTAAACCTCATGATCCCTCCCAACTGTTGAAACCCCGCGAAACCGTACGGAGTTTCAGCTAATAAATACATCTATTAGCCTATCGGAAGTCTAAATAGTATTCATCTATTTCGATGAAATACTCGATGAGCGTCCTAAAATATGCGATGAGCGGACAAGAATACTCATTTTCTAACTTTATTTAAATAAAGACGCCCTGCAATTACTGTACCTGAATAAAGCGCCTTGCACGGGGCACAAAGAAAAATCCCCCGCTGTCTGGCAAATGCATAAACAACGGAGGATACGAGAATTGGATGAATATCATACCAATGTGGATTTACTTCTTTCGGCGGTGGATCACATTGATGGCGTAACCAACGAGCATGGCCAAGACGATGACGATAAAGCCAATCAGGGGATTGTCGTTCATGGGGTCCTCCTATTTTCCGAGCGGTGAAAAATCGTCGACGATGAGGTCGAGACATTGCGGCAGCGCGCGAGCGCCAAAGACGCCGGAGTTGCTGGAGATGATCTCTCCATCGAACTGCATACCCAGCGATGGCGTGCAGGTGATCTTGGCTTCCTTGGTCTGGATGATCTTAAACTGCGGACGGCCGAGCACTTTGCCAGCGGGGTCGAGCGCGGCGGTAATTACCGTGGGGAGCAGCTGCATCGTGCGCACGGGCTCAATAACGACGATGTCGACCATGCCGTCGTCCATGCGGCAGTTGGGGAACAGGTTGATGTCGTTTTGGATGACCGAGGTATTGCCTGCCATGCAGCAGATGCCGTCGAGCTCCTCGACAATGCCGTCGTGCTCAATGGTAAAGTGCGCCACCGTGGGGTTGGGTGTGGCGAGCGCCGACAGGAAATAGGCGATCTCGCCGATGTCGTTTTTGGCGGGGGCGGCCTTCATCATGATCTCGGCGTCGAAGCCCGAGCCGGCGATGATGATAAAGCCGTGGCGCTTCTCGTTGCCGTTCTCGTCGAGCCAAAAGAGCTCACCCATGTCCACTTTGACCGTGCGGCCGTCGCGGCAAGCCTTGGCGAGTGCCGCCGCCTCGGGGGCATTGCCGATGTTGTTAAAGAACAGGCAGGCCGTGCCGGAGGGGAAGACAAGCGTGGGGACACCGCACCCGCGCATCTGGTCGAGCACGTTGGAGACGGTGCCGTCGCCGCCCGAAACGACCACGCGATCGAACTCGCGAACGTCCGCTACCGCGTCCTCGGGCTCCATGCCATCGCCGATAAAACGCATCACGACCTCGTCGCCGCCCTGCGCGAGGGCGTGCGTGAACGCGTAGATTTCATCTGAGCTGGGGCCCGATGCCGGGTTGTGGATGATAAGGCAGCGCATACTTACGTTCCCGTTCTGTGACTAACCGAGTATAGTTGTAGAGCAATGCCGATATCCTACCCGTGTTTTTCGGGCCTAACCTTATTCGATGGGTTGATATGTACATTTCCACACATCAGGCTCTACTCGACTTTTGCCAGCGCGCCCGCGAGTTCGACGCGATTGCCGTCGATACCGAGTTTTTGCGCGAGCGCACGTTTCATCCGCGCCTGTGCCTGGTCCAGATTGCCACCCCCGCCGAGAGTGTCGCTGTCGATCCGCTGGTGATCGACGACCTGTCGCCGCTTGCCGAGCTTATGGCCGACGAGGGCGTGGTCAAGGTATTCCATGCTTGCTCACAGGACATGGAAGTTATGCTCCATACCGTGGGCGCACTGCCGCGACCGATTTTTGACACGCAGGTTGCCGCCGCCTTTTTGGGCGAGCGCCAGCAGATTTCGTATGGTGCGCTCGTTCAGACGTTCTGCGGCGTATCACTGCCCAAGACCGAGTCGCTGACCGATTGGTCGCGCCGCCCGCTGAGCGATAAGCAGATCGAGTACGCGATCGATGACGTCAAGTACTTAATCGTCGCCTATACCGAGATGATGAGCCGCCTGCGTGAGCTGGGCCGCGTGGACTGGGTGCTCGACGAGTTGCGTCCTTTGGCCGACGAGTCGCACTACCGCGCCGACCGCCATGAGGCATTCCGCAAGGTCAAACGCATCAACTCGTGTAGCCGCCATCAGCTGGGCATTGCGCGCGAGCTTGCCGCTTGGCGCGAGGACCGCGCCGAGCGTCGCAACATCCCGCGCAAGTGGGTCATGTCCGACGATACGCTGCTGGCCCTGGTTAAACGTAATCCCGTTCGTGTTGAGGAGTTCCGCAGCATTCGCGGTACCGACCAGCTGGGGGAGCGCGACGTGGACGGCGCGCTCATGGCCATTAAGCGCGGTGCGAGCTGCCCACACGATCGCCTGCCGCTCATGGTGCGCGGGCATCGCCAGATTTCGCCGGAGCTTGAGCTGTCTCTTATACACATCTGACGCTGC
>URWZ01000131.1 GCA_900551625.1 uncultured Collinsella sp. | reverse complement strand
ACTGCATATCGTCGGCAGCGTCAGATGTGTATAAGAGACAGGCCTAGTTATATATACGAATATATGTTCGTATTCCAAGCACACAGACCCCTGTGACAAAGGGGCTGTCCCTTTGTCACATTATTCGATGATGGTGCGGGAGTTTTGCTTGCGCATGGTGGCGAGCATGTGTTTGGGGACGGCATGAACCATGCAACTGCCGATAGTTGTACTCGCGGCGGCCTTGGCGGCATCGCTGCCGTTTTTGGTCGCGTAGCTGTGACGGAAGCGCTTGAGCATGGCGATGTCGTTGCCGCCGTCGCCGTAAACCGCGACCTCGTCCTCGGCAATACCGTAGTAGCCCGCCAGCCAGGCCACGCTCTCGCCCTTGTTACACGCCACGTCCGTGATCTCAAACATCACTGGATCGAACGGCGCGTTGACAACGCGGTCCGAGCGCTCGGCAAGATATACCTTAAGGTCGCGCTCCAGCTCGGGCGAGGTCACGCGACAGTTGATCTTGCACACATCGTGGCGCAGGATGTCGCCGATCGACTGGTCGAAATACTGTTCCTCGTGATACCCGCCGCGCGCACGCATGCCGCGCATCACGATGCGCTTGATGGGGCTGTCCTTTTTAAAGCCCGCCTGGTGCATCTCGAACGATCCGCTCGAAAACATGCCATCGGGCGTGGAGCAGTCAAAACAGATATCCGGAAACTCCTTGAGCAGCTCCTCGGTGATCTGCGGGTCGATGGTCCAGGTCTTGAGTACCTCGCCATGGCTGTCGCGCACGATGGAGCCGTTAGAGCAGCAGGCATCGAGCGCCAGCCCCGTAAAACCATGCTCGCCGATTGGTAACGTCGAGCGTCCGGTCGCGGGAACCACATGCAGACCAGCCTCGGTCAGCTCACGAATGGCACGGCGGATGGTCCCGTCTGCCTCGTGCAGGGCGTTCAGCAGCGTTCCGTCTAAGTCACTCGCAAACATCTTGATCATGGGCATGCCTCTCCTTCGTCTGCACGATATTGTAGACGAGAATGAGCGCGCCCCAAGAGAGGCGCACCCGTCAGGCGAAAGATTGTCCTACACCGCAGAAGGGCCGTGTTCGCCGGTACGGATGCGGATAGCTTCCTCGACCGGCTCGACCCAGATCGCGCCATCTCCAACGGCGCCGCAATCTTGGAAACGGCGCAGCAACGGGCGCGAAACGAACGGGAATACGCGAGCAAGGGGGCCGTGAGCGCGCCCGTCCCGGCTAGCGCCGAAACAGCTCGTGAGCGCGGTCGCGGAGATTAGTTGCTCGAATGACACCCTCGTAGCGGTTGATGCGCAAGCGCGGGAAGGCATTGAAGAAGCGCAGGTCGCGACGACTGAGCGACACACTCGGCACCGGACGGTTCGCGCGCCTGCCGGCACGGAGACGGGCGAGCGATGGATGGGGCACGCTCGGCGCGGCATCGGCTACGCGGCGGGCGGCAAGGGCCAGGCCATGAGCGCCGTCCGAGATAAACGTCGGCATCGAAGCCTTCTCACGCAGGGCATCGAGCGTTGCGTCGCCCAGCTCGGCCAGCCACGCGTTAACGGCACGGCTGCGGATATGCGTCTGCGCCACCGAGTCAATCGCCGAATCGGGAATACGTTCGAGCATGGAGTCAGACGCGTCGGCAAGCGACTCGTTGATGCGGTCGGCAAGGTCGGCGCGCACACGCTCCAGCTGATCGGACAAACGGCGCCAGCTGGCCAACGAGCACACCGCATCGACCATCATCGCGACCGCGACGATAAAGGCCGCCAGCCGCACAATCAGCACCGGCAGATGGCCAAGCAGCCCCAGCAATGCCGGCTCCACTAAACGGCAAATGCACAGCGCACCCAGGCCAAACGCGCAGGCCCAGTACAGACAGATGCGTCCATGCAAATTAAACGGCAGGTGCGAGTAATCCCAAAAGCGCGCGCCTGTTGTCTTTTCCAATAGAAGGCCCACGCTGTACTCGATTACGCTGCATACAAGCGCCGCCGCGACAAACTGGCCCGAGGCATCCGGAATCCCGCGCAGCAAAAGCCAGCAGGCGATGCCGCCCACACCATAGATAGGACAACACGGCCCCAGCAAGAATCCGCTGTTGGCGAAGCGTCCTTGGTTAAGCATGGCGCATACTGTCGACTCCCATGCCCAGCCGCAAAACCCGTAAAAGGCAAACGAGAGCACCAGTGCCGAGAGTGGACAGGCGGCAAGCGTCGCGCCGCCAAACGCCATATCAATCGCGGTTTCCACCGTCTACCCTCTCCTCTTTTCGCTCGATGCTTTACTCATGCCATCGTCAGCCTCGTCCTTGCGCGGCAGACAGCCGGCGACCGTCTCGCACAGTGCGCACCACTTATCAGCCAGGCACACAATCCATGCCTCGCGACACGTCGGCGGCACTGGCACCAGCGGAAACATATGTCGTGCGATAATATTCCGTTCGCACGGCGTCAGCTCAAAATCCTCTTCGGCACGTGCCAGGGCAAAAAATGGATGCCGAAATCCGTGCAGTCGATGGCTCGGATCGGGGTCGTGCCAATCGTAAAGAAAGTAATCGTGCAGCAGGGCTCCGCGCAGCAGCGAGGCACGGTCGACCGAAATGCCAGCACGGCCCAAGCGCTCGGCAAAGGACAGGCTCGCCCGCGCTACCGAAGTCACATGTGCATAGACCGTCACGTCGCCATGCTGGATAAACTCGTGCGTCAGGTCCAAGCGGCCCGCCTGGGCCAGCTGGTGGGCGGCATCGTCGACCTCGTGCGCGATTTTCTCGGCACGAACGGCATCAGACATGCTGCCTCCTTCCAGCGACTCACGGCGACAAGCCACGGCCTGTGCACAATCGATAAAAACATCATGGAACATATCAGTATGGCATCGGGCAAAACGTTTTGCCCCACCAGTTGGCGAATTACCGCGCCGCCGTCACATATCAAACGCCAAAATGTGCGAGACTGTCTTGTGCAATTGTGCCGGCCGAGGGAGTGCCGGCGCACGATTCGCATGGAGTAACCCACAACGATGCTGCTTACGCAAACGACAACGCCCGAGGACGTCAAGGCTCTTAATCGCGCCGAGCTCCCGCAGCTCTGCGACGAGATTCGCCACGCCATCCTCGAAAGCTCCGCCGCTGTCGGCGGACACGTTGCCCCCAACCTGGGCGTCGTTGAGCTCACGGTCGCGCTCCACCGCGTGTTTAACTCCCCCACCGACAAAATTGTCTTTGACGTGTCGCACCAGACCTACGCACACAAAGCGCTGACCGGGCGCGCGTACACCTATATCGATCCGGAGCGTTATGGCGAGGCTTCCGGCTTTGCCAATCCCGACGAGTCAGAGCATGACTTGTTTGCCATGGGGCACACCTCGACCTCGGTGAGCTTGGGCTGCGGCCTTGCCCACGCACGCGACCTGGCGGGTGACACGTATAACGTCATTACCGTTATTGGCGACGGCTCGCTTTCGGGCGGTCTGGCGTTTGAGGGCTTTAACAATGCCGCCGAGCTCGACAGCAACTTGATCATTATCGTCAACGATAACGACCAGTCCATTGCCGAAAACCACGGTGGTCTGTATCGCAATCTGGCCGAGCTGCGCGCCAGCAACGGCACCTGCGAGCGCAACGTTTTCCGCGCGCTGGGGCTCGACTATCGCTACCTGGACGCCGGCAACGATGTCCAAGCGTTGGTCGATACGCTGCAGGAGCTGCGCGATATCGATCATCCCATCGTGCTGCACGTCTCCACCGCCAAGGGCAAGGGCTTTGAGCCGGCCCAGAGCGACCCGGAGCACTGGCATCATGTGGGGCCCTTCGATATGGCAACCGGCCGCAAACTTTGCCCGGGCCACCCGAGCGAACCCGCACCGCGCACCTATGCCGATATTACGGGCGAGGCACTCAGCGCCGCCATCGAGCGCGATCCGCAGGTCGTGGGCATCACGGCTGCCACGCCCTATATCATGGGCTTTACGCCCGAGCTTCGCGCTGCCGCCGGCAAACAGTTCGTCGATGTGGGCATTGCCGAGGAGCACGCCGTGACCTTTGCCACCGCGCTTGCGCGCTCGGGCGCCAAGCCAGTCTTTGGTGTGTACGGCACGTTTTTGCAGCGCGCCTACGACGAGCTGTGGCACGATCTGTGCCTCAACGACGCCCCGGCAACCATTTTGGTGTTTGGTGCGTCGATCTTTGGCACCACGTCCGAGACGCACCTTTCGTTCTTTGATATTTCCATGCTGGGCGGTCTTCCCAACATGCACTACTTGGCGCCGGCCTGCATGGAGGAATATCTGTCCATGCTGAGCTGGTCGCTCGACCACCGCGAGCATCCCGTGGCGATTCGTGTGCCTGGTATTGGCCTGGTGAGCTGTCCCGACCTTGCGCCTGCCGAAGACACCGACTACAGTGCCGTTCACTACAACGTGGTTCGCCAGGGTCGCGACGTAGCAGTGCTCGCACTCGGTGATTTCTTTGAGCTGGGCGAGCGCGTGGCAAACCGTCTGACCGCCGAGTACGGCATCGAGGCCACGCTCGTCAACCCGCGCTTTGCAACCGAGCTTGACCGCAAGTTTCTCGACAGCCTTGCCGCCGAGCATCGTGTTGTCGTCACCCTCGAGGACGGCATCTTGGACGGTGGGTGGGGCGAGCGTGTCGCGTGCTACTTGGCCTGCACGCCTGTGCGCACGCGCACCTTTGGCATCGCCAAGGGCTTCCCCGACCGCTACGACCCCAACGAATTGCTCGCACAGAACGGCATGACGATCGAGAACATGGCCGCCGAAGCCGTAAGGCTACTCAATCAGCACTAGAGAAAACCACCACAAAGGGGACAGGCACCTTTGTGGTGGTTTTTGTTTTCGCGGCGCGATTATCTCGATCTGTAACATCTAGGGCCCGAATTCCCGTCTAACTGTTACAGATCTAGACAAGACGTCTTAGTCCCTGACCTTTGTCTCAATCTGCAACAGATTGAGACCTTTTAGCCGTCCAGATGTTACAGATTGAGACATTCAAATCCCCCTAAGGGTAAAATCTCGATCTGTAACAGTAAGAACCCATTTCCTCGTCTACCTGTTACAGATCGAGACATTCGAATTCCCTTAAG
This sequence comes from uncultured Collinsella sp., assembly GCA_900551625.1. GTDB lineage: Bacteria > Actinomycetota > Coriobacteriia > Coriobacteriales > Coriobacteriaceae > Collinsella. The sequence goes on along the minus strand of URWZ01000131.1, from coordinate 108 downwards.
AGAAAATCTCAATCTGCAACAGTTACTCGGCAAAAACGACTGCAGATGTTACAGATTGAGACAAAGCAGCGAGGCGGGCCGCCACATCTGCAAGAACCACCACAAAGG
>URWZ01000130.1 GCA_900551625.1 uncultured Collinsella sp. | reverse complement strand
TAAGAGACAGGTGTCGATCTGTTCCAGATTATGATGACCTCGCAGGTCATCAATGGCGTGCTACTGCCCGTGGTTCTGGTTTTCCAGGTGGTTATTGCCGCTGACCGTCACATTATGGGCACTAACCGCAACGGCCGCGTGTGGAACGTGCTCACTTGGGCGACTATCGCCGTGATTACGGTGCTCACGGTCGTCATGTTTGTCCTGCAGGCGATGGGCTACAGCGCTTAGCGCCTCTTTTGGACTCCAAACAGTCCGCCGCCATGGGTTGCGGTCTGTTTTTTGCCTGTTATAGGGGGTTAGTAATATGTGTGTGGACAAAAATGCCAAATATGAGTACTGTTGCTTGGCTGATAGCATTTACGACCAAGAAAATAATGAACATATCTAAAAATCCGTTCATTAAAAGCGGAGCTCCAAGTCCTAAGCCGGACATTCTGGTCAACTGGAAAGGTCACGCGCTACCGCATGGGCGCCATTTTGGGTGGTTTTGCCTGCTACTAAAATGGTAACAGTACTCATATTTACCCCTTTTTGTCCACGACCTCTTGGAGCCGGCTCGAAAAGAGTGATTTTGGGTTGTTTGCTGCGGGTGTGGGCTTGGAAACAACGCTCGGGGTGGCGAGGCGCCCAGAATTCGGTCGCAAGGAGGGCGTTCCTCGGCTGTGTCAGGAGTGTCCCTAGGTGCCGGCACATAAGGAACGTCCCTAACTGCCGGAGGGGGTGTCTGCCGTGGCAGGCACCCCCTCCGGATGTGGGAAGTTTGCGCTGCAGGTTACTTGTCGCCGCCCAGCTTGTGCGGCTTGAGAGCGAGCGCATTGACGAGTGCGTCGGTGGCAGACTTGACGGCTGCCGGCTGCGGATCGTTGACGTGATCCTCGGGGTGTACGGGCAGGTCCTTCTTGACGGCATCGTGGATGAGCTTAAGGTACTCGGTCACACCCGCGTTCGAGAGGTGCGTGCCATCGCCATCGAACAGATCATTGCGGTTGGCACTATATCCGTACCAGTCGATAACGCGTACATTCTTGTAGCGCGTGGCGGCGTTGGCGATGGCCTGGTTCGTGGACCCGACCCACGGCTGCGGGCTACGCGTGTTTACAAATACGACAATACGCTGCTCGCCGGCGTCGGCCATGATCGCGTCGACCTGGGCGTCCGTTACCAAACCGTTGGTGCCCAGGGCAAAGACCACGATCTTGCCGGCAAGGTTCTGCTGGATATAGCCCTCAAATGTCGCGCGGCCCGCATCAAACTGGCGGCCCTTTTCGGCATCGATATGGCTGTGCGGGAACACACCGTCAAAGGAATCAACGGCGCGCAGCGACACGGAGTCACCGATCATCAACAGGTCGTAGGAGCCATCGGGGAAGCCGTCGTTGTCCTTGTCGGTGTCGTCGGCCGCCTGCTGGTCCTGGGGTTTTGCATTTTTGGCTTCCTTGTTTAGGATTTCGGCGCCCTCGCCGCTCAGCGCGGATGTGTCGGGCACAAAGACCAGACCACCCAGCGCCACGACAAACACGACGCAGCAAGTAGCGCACACGGGAATATGCGCGCGCACCCAGCTTGCGGGCGTGGTGGTGCCTTCGCGGAGCTCGGAAACAGTGCGGCCGAAGGCACCCTTCCTAAACGGCGTTTCGATAAAGCGATAGGAGCACTCGGCTACGGCGACCACCACAAGTACCTGCAAGATGTACTGCCACCAGGGCGTATCGCTGATGTTGGCGACCGGGTTCATAAGCAGCAGCAGTGGATAGTGCCACAGATAGATACTGTACGAGCGCTTGCCAACCCACACGAGCGGCTCGGCGGACAGCGCGCGGGCAACCATTCCCTGGGGCTGCACGCAGGCCGCGATGACCATGAGTGTGAGGATGGAGCATAACAGCGTGCCGCCGCGATACTGAAACGCGGTGTAGCCGTTGGTGAGCGCGACCATGGCGGCAAGGCCAACCAGACCCACGACGCCCAACACATCGATGGATGTGGGCGAGGACCAAAAGCGCACGAGGGCGCTCGGCTGTGCCGGGGCGGTATCGGCTGATTCGTCGACCTTCTTGCCAGGCTTGCCCTCGGCGTTCTTGCCGTGCTTGGCGGCGCCAGCCAGGCGATTGAGTCCCAAACGATGAGCGAGGCGCACCGGCGCTAGATCGCGATCGGGGATAAAGGCCATCCAGGCACCCAGCAGCAGCGAGAACACGCGGGTGTCGGTGCCGTAGTACACGCGGCTGGGGTCGGCGGCAGGGTTGTAAAGCACCATCATGGCGAGGGCGGATGCCGCGGCAAGGCCCAGAACCACGCGGCGCGTGTTGGGCTTGCTCACATGCATGGATACCATGGCAAACAGCAGTGGCGGCCAAATCAGGTAGAACTGTTCCTCGATGGCAAGCGACCAAAAGTGCGTGAGCGGCGAGGGGTCGCCCAGAGCATTGAAGTACGAGACGTTTTGGGCAATCTGCCACCAGTTGTTGAAGAACAACAGCGACGGCAGGATGTCGGGGCGCATCTTGGTGAGCATCACGTGGTTAAAGATGGTGCACAGCGCGCAGGTCACGAACACTACCGTTACCACGGCGGGGACCAGGCGACGGATGCGGCGAATCCAGAAGCTCTTAAGATCGATGCGGCCGGTCTTAGCGACTTCGTTGAGCAGCAAGCGCGTGATCAGATAGCCCGAAAGCACAAAGAAGATCGTGACGCCAAGCAGGCCGCCCTGAGCCCACGTGAGGTTAAGGTGATAGAGCACCACTGCGACGACGGCGAGCGTACGCAGACCGTCGAGCGCAGGGATGTAGCGGGACTTGGGGCGAGCAGGCGTCTGCTCCGCGGCGGGAGTGTTGGCGCGGCCCGCGTTGTTAGCAGAAGCGCGATGGGGGCTCGCGGTGCGTCGCGGCTCGTTGGCACGGCGTTCGCCCTTCACGCGTTCGTGCGGCGCCGGCTCGTTGCCCGTGCGGCGTCGACCGCGCGAGCCCGATTGCGAGAGTTGTTCCATAAAACATCATCCAATGACGAGAATAATCAGCACGCCTTCATTGTAGCTGCCTGCTCCTGTGAATGCTTGCTGCTGGCGCAAGCTCAAGCGCGCGTCCACATCAAAGTGAACTAAAGTTATAGGGGGTGCGAGAGTGCACGATCGACGGCCGGCGGTGGGCATAAGGCCCGCAGATGAGGAGGTTTCCATGGCAGATCGCGGCATCGTTGCGGTGTTCGGCAGCATGAACATGGACCTTTCGGTGGCGTGCGAGCGCATACCGCGTGCGGGCGAGACCGTCGGCGGCAGCGGGTTTATCACCAACGCCGGCGGCAAGGGCGCCAATCAGGCTGTAGCTGCCGCGCGTATGGGCGCGTGCACGCACATGATCGGCGCGGTCGGTCGCGACGCGTTCGGCGCGTCGCTCGTGGTGGGGCTCCAAGACGCCGGCGTGGACTGTGACTTTGTAGTGCATCGCGATGACGTGGAGACGGGAACGGCGACCATCATTCGCTGCGAGGGCGACAACCGCATCATACTGTCACCGGGCGCCAACCATGCGCTTGCGGGCGCGGACGTTGCCTGCGCGTTGAGGCGTCTGGTGGCCCATGAGCTCGACGACGACGCCAGCGAGATTGCCCCGGCTGCCGGAAGCGTCTTTATCGCCCAGGGTGAATGTGACCTTGCGGCGACGGCCGAGGCGCTTGTTTGTGCTCACGAGCTGGGGTTCTATACGGTCTTTAATCCAGCGCCTGCCTGCGAGCTGCCTGCGGAGGTCTGGCCTGCGGTCGACCTGGTCTGCCCCAACGAGACCGAGTGCCAGGTTCTGACGGGCATTCTGCCCACGGATGATGCAAGCTGCGTCGCGGCGCTCAATGCGCTGCTCGACAAGGGTGCCGGGGCTGCGGTCATCACGTTGGGCGGTGCCGGCTCGGTTACGCTCGGCGATGGCGGTGAGCTGCTGCGCATGCCGGCACTTTCGAGTACGGTAGTCGATACCACGGCCGCCGGCGATACGTTTATCGGCGCGTTGGCGGCGGCTCGCCTAGAGGGCCTGCCGCTCTTTGAGTGCATGGCCGCGGGCGCTCGCGCCTCGGCGGTGACGGTGTCGCGCCTGGGCGCTCAGCAATCGATTCCCACGCGCGCCGAAGTTGAGCGCGTGTTTGATTTAGACGATTTAGTACAAGACGGAGAAGCGGAGTAGAACAATGGCAATCAAGAAGCTGATCCTTGATCTGGATATGGGTGTTGACGATGCGATGGCGCTGGCCTATGCCATCGCGAGCCCCGAGGTGGAGCTCGTGGGCATCACCACGTGCTTTGGTAACGTGCGCGTCGAGCAATCGGCGCACAATTGCCTGGCGGTGCTCGATCTGCTGGGTCGCCCCGAGGTTCCGGTGTACCTGGGTGCCGACCGTCCTCTGCAGGCGACTGAGCCCTATACGCCGCCGGCGTCCACCGCGCTCATTCACGGCAAGAACGGCATCGGCGGCGCGAGCGTGCCCGCGTCGCCCTACGAGCCGGTGGGGGCGACCTCGGCCGACGGCAACGCTGCGGTCGATTATCTGATCGATGCCGCGCGCACCTATGGTCCCGATCTGGTCTACGTGGCGACTGGCCCGCTCTCCAACCTGGCGCTCGCCCTGGAGCGCGCTGCGGCGGCGATGATGTCCATCGGCCGCGTGGTCGTGATGGGCGGCGCCCTTACCGTGCCCGGCAACGTGAGCGCGGGCGCCGAGGCCAATATGGCGAGCGACCCCGAGGCAGCCGACGCGGTGCTGCGCTCGGGCCGTAAGCTCACCATGGTGGGTCTGGACGTGACGCATCGCGTGGTGCTCACACGCCGCGACATTGCCGGCTGGACGGGCTCGGGCACCATGGCGGGCTGCGCATTTGCGAGCATGGTCGAGCACTACATTGGCTCGTACGAGATGAACGCACCCTACCTGGGTGGTTGTGCGCTGCACGATCCGCTGGCCGTTGCCGTGGCGATCGACCCCACGCTCGTGGGTGCGCTCGGCTGCAATCTGCGTGTTGATCTGCTGGGCGAGTATCGCGGCCGCACCATTTGCGATGAGCGCCGTGTGGCCGACCCCGACAAGAGCGCACTCGTGGCGCTGACCGTCGACGCCCCGCGCTTCCTGTCCGAGTTCAAGACGCGTATGGCCCGCGTCCTGGGCTAAGTTGTCTTTTTGGGACGGGGCTTTTTTGACTGGTATGATTGGTGCGACCATTCGAACCAGCTAAAAGAGCC
>URWZ01000129.1 GCA_900551625.1 uncultured Collinsella sp. | reverse complement strand
GTGCTGGCACTGCTCATCGCTGTTGTGATGATTTATCCCGACATGCTCGCTATTGTTGAGGACGGAAAGCCTTTCAGCGTCTTCGGCATCCCCATGCAGCTCGTCAACTACACCCAGGCTGTTCTTCCGGTCATCTTGATCACCTGGGCCCAGTCCTATGTTGAGCGCTTCTTTAAGAAGATCTCGCCTGATATGTTGCGCATTCTGATCGTACCCGTGGGTACGGTGCTCGTGATGTTGCCGGTCGCGCTGTGCCTCTGCGGCCCTGCCGTCCAATTTGTCATGGGCCTTGTGGCCGATTTCATCATTTGGCTCGCCTCTGTTGCCGGTCCCGCTGCGACCGCGGTTATCGGCGCATTCTGGAATCTGATCATCGCCACCGGCATGCACGTGCCGATCTATACCGCCATATTGCCCGCCGCGCTCCAGAACGGTTACGACGCCATCTTATACCCCGGCACCGCGGTTGTAGCCTACACCACGCTTGCCATCGCGCTCGCCTATGGCCTGCGCGCTAAGGGCAAGGAGAGTCGAGCCACGGGCTGGAACTTGTTCATCACCTATGCCTTCGGTCGCGTGAGTGAGCCCATCATCTACGGCATCCTGTTTCGCGACAAGAAGGCTCTTGCCTGGAACATGATTGGTGGTGCTGTCGGTGGTCTGCTGGTAAGCCTTCTTCATGCCAACGTCTATATCTTCACTGGCGTTGGTTTCCCATGGATGAACGTGCTCATGTTTGCTCAGGATATCATCCCTGGCACCATCGGGTGTCTTGCTGGCGGTGCCGTGACGTTTGCGTTGGCGATGATTTTTGGATTTGAAGGACAGGAGAAGATGCCGTTGAAGTCCAAGAGCGGCGATTCTGAGGCCGTTGAATCCGTCGAGGCATAAGAGGCTACTACACAAATATGCTCCCCAGCCGTTGCGCGGTCCGACTCCTTGGCCGCGCAACGGTACTGTGCTGTTGCGCGGCACTTGCCGAGTCCGTTGCGTTCGACAGTGTGGGCCGGGAATTTGATAGAAAGGACGACACCATAATGTTTAGAGAAGATTTTTTATGGGGCGGGGCTCTGGCTGCAAACCAGTGCGAGGGAGGATGGAACGAAGGCGGTCGCGGTTTAGCCAATTCCGACATGCTGCCGTTTGGCGATCAACGCATGGACGTCATGCGGGGAGACCTTGATCCGCGTGCGTTGGCACCCGACAGCTTCTATCCCGCTCGCAAGGGCATTGATTTTTACCATAGGTACAAGCAGGATATTGAACTGTTTGCCCAGATGGGTTTTAAATGCCTGCGCTTATCAATCGCCTGGAGCCGCATTTTTCCCAAAGGAGACGAAGCCGAGCCCAATGAAGAAGGCCTTGCCTTTTACGAGGATGTTTTTAGGACGTGTCGCGCGCATGACATTGAGCCTTTGGTGACGCTCAACCACTATGATGTCCCCATGCATCTCGTCGATGCGTATGGCGGATGGCGCGATCGCAGGTTGGTCGACCTGTTCGAGCGATATTCGCGTACCGTGTTCGAGCGCTATCGGGGATTGGTCAATTATTGGCTGACCTTTAACGAGATCAACATCATGACGCAGGCGTGCTTTATGGCGGCGGGGATCATCTTCGAGCAAGGGGAGAATCGCTATGCAACGGTTCACACGGCCGTGCACCATGTATTGGTTGCGAGCGCCCGTGCGGTCGGGGCGTGTCATGAACTGTGCCCTGGGGCGAAGATCGGTTGCATGCTCAACGCAGGTGTCTTCTATCCGGCTACATGTGATCCGGACGATGTGCTGGCTGCGCAGGCTGAGAATCGCAGCCATTACATGTTTACCGACGTCCAGGTGCGCGGTGCGTACCCGAGCTATGTTCTCAAGGAATACGCCCGCCATGGTTTTGAGGTGCCCTATCGGGATGATGACCGCGAAGTACTGGCTGCAAACCTGGTCGATTTCGTCTCGTTTTCGTATTACTCGACGCGCGTCGCAAAAGCGCATGCGGAAGGTCAGTTCGATTCGAACCTTCTTCGCTCGGCGCCTAATCCGTATCTAAAACAGGAGCCTTGGGGGAGGTTTATCGACCCCAAAGGGCTGCGCGTCACCATGAATGAAATCTGGGATCGCTATCAAAAGCCGCTGTTCATCGTCGAAAACGGTTTGGGTGCTCCTGATGTGCCGGAAGATTCGGGTGAAATAGAAGACGACTATCGAGTTGAATACCTGCGGGCCCACATCGAGGCGATGAGGGAGACCGTCGAGCTCGACGGGGTGGAACTCATGGGATATACCTGTTGGGGCCCGATCGATTTGGTTTCGGTCGCCACAGGACAGATGCGTAAGCGCTACGGGTTTATCTATGTCGATCGAGACGATAGCGGTGCGGGCTCGTTTGAGAGACGTAAAAAGAAAAGCTTCGAATGGTACCGACGCGTAATAGCAAGCAATGGCGAAGACCTTGCGTAATAACGTTAAGATGGACAAATGCGCCCGTTGGGGGAATAGTCGTGCCACTTCGCTTGACAACAGGCTAAACTAGCTAATAAACATTTACTATTCTGTTTAGATTGAATTTGCGGTCGTTTAGTTGCCGAGCCACGGGGCGGTCAAGCCACGATGCTCGGCCGCGACCGATGCTAGGGGGAACGATGGCTAAAGCAAGCGTCCGCGAGATCAGCCGCATTACCGGCTTTTCGCCCGCAACCGTGTCCAACGCGCTCAACCGCAAGCGCAGCGTGAGCGAGGAGACCGCCAAGGTCATCCTGGAGTGCGCGCAGTCGCTTGGCTATCAGCAGTCGACGCAGCTCGAGAGCATCCAGTTTGTGCTTGCGCGCAAGACGGGCGCCATCCTGGACGAGAGCACCTTCCATCCCGCGGTCATCGAGGGCGTGGAGCGCCAGGCGCGTCGCCACGGCATGAGCACGAGCTTTGTCTCGCTCGACTTTAGCGATCTTGACGCCGTACGTCCGCAGGTCGAGGGCCTGATCGCCGACCCGTCGGCCGCCATCGTGCTGATGGGTACCGAGCTGGGCGAGGAGGACTACGCCCTGTTCGCCGACGCTGCCGCCCACCTGATTGTGCTCGACGGCTGGAGCGATCGCCAGTACTTCGATGCCGTAGTCATCGCCAACACCGATTCGGTGCTGCGTGCCGTGGATTACCTTATCGAGAAAGGCCACAGGCAAATCGGCTATCTGGCGGGCGACCTTCGGATCCGCAACTTTAAGGACCGCGAGCGCGGCTATCGCCAAGCGCTTGAGGACGCGGGCCTCGAGGCCAATCCGGCATGGCGTGTCACGTTGGGCACCACGCTCGAGGGTGCCTATCGCGACATGGGCGTGTGGCTCGACAACGTCTCGCGCGACGATCTGCCGACGGCTTTCTTTGCCGAGAACGACGTGCTCGCCGTGGGCGCCATGCGCGCGTTCAACGAGCACGGTATTCGCGTGCCCGAGGATGTCTCGATCATCGGCTTTGACGACCTGTCTTTGGGCGCCTTCTCCAACCCGCCGCTCACCACGGTGCATGTTCCCAAGCACGAGGTGGGCGAGATCGCGGTGCGTCGCCTGGTGGGCAACATCCGCAACCCCAAGAGCTATACCTGCAAGACGGCCGTGTCGACCTACTTTGTCGAGCGCCAGAGCGTGTGCGAGATCTAGGCTGAACGGCGCCCGTTCGCAATAGATGCGGACATGCCGCGGGCGGATACATAGAGCATCACAGATGGAGGGTCCTTCGTGGCCCTCTTTTTTGTTCCTCTTGTATGTTCAGATTGTTTACATACCGTTTAGGCTGATTTCTCTACCGTTTACGGGTATTTCGCGTTACACTTCTAAACAAAAGAGTAAAACATTTAGTAAACAGAACAAAACGAAACACGCGTCTGTTTACTGAACATACAACTAGGGGAGGACGTACATGGACAAGATCAAGCTCGGCTTTGTGCCCACGCGCCGCAGCATCTTTAGCGCGCCGGACGCAATCAAGTATCGCGGCCTGACGGCTGATCGCCTGCGCGAGATCGGCGTCGACATCGTGGATATCGACGACATCAATGACGAGGGCCTGCTGTTCGACGACAGCCACATTGAGCCTATCGTCAAGAAATTCCGCGCCGAGGGCGTCGATGGCATTATGCTGTGCCACGCCAACTTTGGCACCGAGTACGTTTGCGCTCGCCTTGCCCGCGAGCTCGGCCTGCCCGTGCTGCTGTGGGGCCCGCGCGACGAGCGCCCCGAGCCCGACGGCACGCGCCTGCGCGATAGCCAGTGCGGTCTGTTCGCCACCGGCAAGGTCCTGCGCCGCTTCCAGGTTCCCTTCACCTACATGACCAACTGCCGCCTGACCGACCCCGAGTTCGAGCGCGGCGTTTGGGACTTTTTGGCCGTTTGCAACGTGGTCAAGACCTTCAAGCACACTCGCATCCTGCAGATGGCCACCCGTCCGTTCGACTTCTGGTCGACCATGTGCAACGAGGGCGAGCTGCTCGAGAAGTTCAACATCCAGCTTTCGCCTATCCCCATGACCGAACTTGTCCAGGCTGTGCGCGACGCCCAGGCCGACGAGCAGGCCATGGCCGCCATGCTTGCCCACATCAACGACAGCTTTGAGATCTGCATCCCCGAGGACAAGGTCCCTGCGGTCGCCGGTCTTGCCATCGCCATGAAGCGCTTGGTCGAGAAGTATGGCTGCAACGCCGGTGCCATTCAGTGCTGGAACGCCCTGCAGGACGAGCTGGGCATTATGCCCTGCGCCGCCAACGCCATCCTCAACGAGATGGGCATTCCTATCGTATGCGAGACCGACATCCACGGCGCCATCACCGCGCTGATGGTCGAGGCCGCCGACCTGGGCCGTCACCGTGGCATGTTCGCCGACTGGACTGTGCGCCATCCCGATAACGAGAACGGCGAGCTGCTGCAGCACTGCGGACCGTGGCCGATTTCTGTTGCACAGGAAAAACCGACGATCGGTTATCCTCTGGCATTCAGCCATCCGGGCGCTGTAGAGGCACAGGCAAAATTAGGTGAAATGACACTGGCGCGTTTCGACGGAGACAACGGAGAGTACTCCCTGCTGCTTGGAAATGCAAAAGGTGTCGAGGGACCTTACACGAAGGGAACCTACGTATGGGTTGAGGTACAGAACCTGAAACGCCTCGAGGCAAAAATCGTGGAAGGACCGTACATCCACCACTGTGTCGGTATCCACGAGAACGTTGTGCCGGTTCTGTATGAAGC
>URWZ01000128.1 GCA_900551625.1 uncultured Collinsella sp. | reverse complement strand
AACTCAAGCGCAGCCCCTATGCCCGCGCCAAGATCCGCTCCATCGATACGTCGCGCGCCCTGAAGGTGCCCGGCGTCGTGGGCGTCTACACGTACGAGGACGTGCCCAAGCGCCGTTTTACCATCGCCGGCCAGAGCTATCCGCAGCCGAGTCCCTACGACCGCCTGATTCTTGAGAACCTCGTCCGTTACCAAAACGAGGAGGTGGCGATCGTCGCCGCTGAGACCGAGGAGGCCGCCGACAAGGCGCTCAAGCTCATCAAGGTCGACTATGAGGTGCTCGAGCCCCTGCTCGACTTTACCCAGGCGCTCGATAACGACATCGTGGTCCACCCCGAGGGCGACGTGACCTTTATGTTCCCACAGGGCGGCGACGTTGCTCGCAACCTGGTGTGCAGCGGTACCAGCGATTTTGGCGACTTGGATGAGGCCTTCGCCCAGAGCGACATCGTCTTTGAGCGCACCTACACCAGCCAGGCCACGCAGACCGCGCCCATGGAGACCTTCCGCGCCTTCGCGACGACCGACGCGTTTGGACGTATCTCGGTGACCACCTCTACGCAGGTGCCCTTCCACGTGCGCCGCATGGTCGCGCAGTCGCTCGACATTCCGCAGTCGCAGGTGCAGGTCATTAAGCCGCGCATCGGCGGCGGCTTTGGCTCCAAGCAGACGGGTTGCTGCGAGATCTTCGTAGCGTTCGTGGCCCAGCAGACTGGCCGTCCGAGCTATTGCTGTTACACCCGCGAGGAGACCATCACTGCGGGCAACTCGCGTCACCAGATGCAGATGACCGTTAAGCTGGGCGCCATGAACGACGGCACCATCACGGCCATCGATCTGCACACGCTGTCCAACGCCGGCGCGTACGGCGAGCACGCCACCACGACGATCGGCCTGTCGGGTCACAAAAGTCTGCCCATCTACAACCATGTGAAGGCGAGCCGCTTTAGCTGGGAGTCCGTCTACACCAATACCAACCGCGGCGGCGCGTATCGCGGCTACGGTGCCACCCAGGGCCAGTTTGCCGTCGAGAGCGCCGTCAACGAGCTTGCCGACATGCTGCACATGGATCCCGCTGACCTGCGCCTTAAGAACATTGTGCGCGAGGGCGAGGTCATGCCGCAGTACTACAACGAGAAGCTCAACGCCTGCGCGCTCGACCGCTGCCTGCTGCGCGCGATGGACATGATCGGTTGGCGCGACAAGCCGCTGGCCGTGGACCTGGGCGACCGCGTGCGAGCCCTGGGTTGCGCGCTCACCATGCAGGGCTCGGGCATCTCCAACGTGGATATCGCCGGCATCGACATGCGCCTGGAAGAGGACGGCTTCATTACCATCGGCACCGGCGCCACCGATAACGGCATGGGCGTCGACACGATCCTGGCGCAGATTGCCGCCGAGGAGCTGGGTGTGGAGAGCTCGCTCATCGTGGTGCGCGGCGTGGACACCGATGTGTCGCCGTTCGACGCCGGCTCGTACGCGAGCTCGGGCACGTACGTGACGGGTCTGGCAGCCAAGAACGCCGCGACCGAGCTGCGTGAGAAGATTTGCGCCAAGGCCGCCCAGATGTGGGACGTGGACGCTGCCGACGTGGTCTTTGATGGCCAGTACGTGCGCCTGTCCGACGAGCGTGCCGCCCGCGAGCAGAACTGCTACCTCACGCTGCGCGACTTTGCCAACCTGTGCGTCAAGAACATCGCGGGCGGCGACGCGCTGACCTCGCACGCTTCTGCCTGCCTCCCCGTTTCGCCTCCGCCGTTTATGGCCGGCATTGCCGAGGTCGAGGTCGACAAGGCCACCGGCAAGGTGACTGTGGTGGACTACGCGGCGGCCGTCGACTGCGGTACCGTGATCAACGAGGCGCTCGCGCGCGTCCAGGCCGAGGGCGGTATTGCCCAAGGTATCGGCCACGCGCTCTACGAGATCGTCGAGCACGACGATCGCGGCCGCCTGCGCACCGGCAACTTTATGAGCTACAAGCTGCCCACGCGCCTGGATATCGGCAGCATTCGCGTGGCCTTTGAGCCGAGCTACGAGCCGACGGGTCCGTTTGGCGCCAAGTCGATTGGCGAGGTCGTCATCAACACGCCGCTCGCCGCCGTGGCCTCGGCCGTGGCACACGCCACCGGACATCAGGTACGCTCGCTGCCGATCACGCCCGAGAAGGCTCTGCTGGGGGAGTAGCGGGTCAGCGAACAAGTCGTAATTGGCGGGGCGGGGCAACTCGCCCCGCCTTTTGCACTCGTGGTGAGGTCGTGAGCCTGTAAAAGGTGTGCGTGCGCTTGCCGCTCGTATCTGCTATCATTCCTAGTCTGTGCGCTCATGCGGGCGTGGCGGAATTGGTAGACGCGCCAGATTTAGGTTCTGGTGGGATTCCCGTGAAGGTTCGAGTCCTTTCGCCCGCACCAACGCACCCGCGTCGGTTTATGCCCTCGCGACGCTTGTTGCATAAAGGTACCAGCACCTCAGATAAGCTGGGCAGTATGAGGAGGAACGTGTTGAACATCACCGCTTCTGACGTCAAGGACGCCAAGCTCACCGCTACGGTCACCATCCCGGCCGCCGACGTCGACGCCGCGATCAAGAAGGCCTACAAGGAGACCGCCAAGAAGTACCGCTTCCCGGGCTTCCGCGCCGGTAAGGCCCCCCGTCCGGTCATCGACTCCGCTCTTGGCGCCGAGGCTACCCTCGCTCAGGCCACCAACGACCTGATCGCCGCCAACGAGCCCGCCGTGCTCAACGAGCTGGACATCGTCCCCACCAAGAGCGGTGACTACAAGGAGCTCGACCTCGCCAAGGATCACGAGGACTACACCTACACCGTCGAGTTCTCCCTGCGTCCCGCCGCTGAGCTCTCTTCCTTCGACGCCGTCGAGATCGAGATGCCCCCCGCGGAGGTCACCGAGTCCGAGATCAACAACCAGGTCGAGATGCTCCTCAACTACCGTGCCACCTTCGAGGACGTCGAGGGTCGCGCCGTCGAGGCCGAGGACTACGTTACCGTCGACCTCAAGGCCATCGAGAACGCCGACAACTTTGCCTCCGAGGGCCGCATGCTCATCGCCGGTAGCGACAGCAACCCCAAGGAGTTCAACGAGGCCCTGATCGGCGCCAACGTTGACGACGTCAAGTCCGTCACCTGGACCGACGAGGCCGAGGAGGGCGAGGAGGCCGAGACCCATACCGTCGAGGTCACCGTCAAGGGCATCAAGGTCCGCAACACCCCCGAGCTCACCGACGAGCTCGTCAAGTCCGACTTTGGCTTCGACAGCATCGACGCCATGCGCGACGCCATCAAGATCGAGATCGAGCAGGACAAGGCTTCCCGCCTCCCGGCCGAGAAGGAGAACCGTTGCGTCTCCGCTCTCGCCGAGCGCCTGCAGCTCGACGAGATGGACGCCGACTACGAGCAGTCCGTCTTTGAGGAGCTTGGCCAGAACTTCCTGTCCAACCTCGCTGCCCGCGGCATGACGCTCGACACCTGGCTGCCCGCTTCCGGTCTGACCATGGAGCAGTTCATCGGCGACCTGCACAAGCAGGCCAACGACGTTGCCCGTGAGTCCCTGGCTCTCGACGCCCTCGCCCGTGAGCTCAAGATCGAGGTCACCGAGGACGACGTCAACGCCGAGTTCGAGAAGGCCGGCGTCAAGGACGTCGAGGCTTCCAAGGCCGAGTTCATCGCCGATGGCCGCATGCCTGCCGTCCGCGAGTCCATCCGTCGCTCCAAGGCTGTCGATCACCTGGTTGAGAACGCTAAGGTGACCGAGGTCGACGAGACCGCCAAGGACGCCGAGTAATTCTCGCCACCTTTTCCGCGAGCGCATGGATGCGCCCGTGATGGGGTAAAGTTATAAGCCGGTTATCCGGTTGCTTCGTACGGTGCCAGCCAATGCATAGCATGCGGGCACCGTACGTTTATCTAGAACCAATTTGGTCCGCAAGAGAGAAATGGAGATGCGTATGATCGCTAAGTTCGATTCCGCCCTCGTGCCATACGTTATCGAGCAGACGCCGCGCGGCGAGCGCAGCTACGATATCTATTCGCGCCTGCTCAACGACCGCATCATCTTCTTGGGCGAGGAGATCAACTCCGTCAGCGCCAACCTGGTCGTTGCCCAGCTGCTGCATCTTGAGAGCCAGGATGCCGAGAAGGATATCTCGCTCTACATCAATTCGCCCGGTGGCGAGGTCTACTCCGGCCTGGCGATTCTGGACACCATGAACTTCATTAAGCCGCAGGTCTCCACCATCTGCGTCGGTATGGCCGCGTCTATGGCCGCCGTGCTGCTTTCGGCCGGCGCCAAGGGCAAGCGCTTCTGCCTGCCGCATTCCAAGGTCATGATTCATCAGCCCAGCGGCGGTGCCCAGGGTCAGCAGACCGAGATCGAGATCGTGGCCGAGGAGATTAAGAAGACTCGCCGCGAGCTCAACCAGATCCTGTCCGATGCCTCGGGCCAGCCCATCGAGAAGGTCCAGGCCGATACCGAGCGCGACAACTACCTGACCGCTGCCGAAGCCCTCGACTACGGCCTGATCGACCGCATCGTCACCTCGCGCGACCTCGCCGCGAAGGACGCCTAGGATGGCCGGTAACATGCAGGACAACTTCGACGAGAACGGCAATCCCATCCGCTGCTCCTTCTGCGGAAAAGAGCAGGGGCAGGTTCGCCGCCTTGTAAAGGGCCCGACCAACATCTTTATCTGCGACGAGTGCGTCGCCGCCTGCTCCGAGATCCTGGAGGAGTCGCTGGCTTCGGACTTTATGGACGCTGCCCGCAACGGCAAGCTGCCGGGCTTCCTCAACGATCACGGCCAGGCTGCGTCCCAGCCTGCCATGGATCCCGAGGCCGAGGGCTTTGAGCTCGAGGACGATGCCCGTCAGGTCATCACGCACGTGCCGACGCCGCACGAGATCTACGATGAGCTTTCGGCCTATGTCATGGGCCAGGAGGACGCCAAGCGCGCCATGTCGGTTGCCGTGTACAACCATTACCGCCGCGTGATCGAGGGCGGTGCCGCGGTTTCTGCCTTTGGTGACGGCATGGGTTCGCAGCTCGACGACGATATGGACGAGGTAGAGCTCGCCAAGTCCAACATTTTGCTGCTCGGTCCCACCGGTACCGGTAAGACCCTGCTCGCCCAGACGCTCGCGCGCATCCTCGAAGTTCCGTTTGCCATCGCCGACGCCACCGCGCTCACCGAGGCTGGCTATGTTGGCGAGGACGTGGAGAACATCCTGCTCAAGCTTATCAACGCTGCCGATGGCGACATTGAGCGCGCGCAGG
>URWZ01000127.1 GCA_900551625.1 uncultured Collinsella sp. | reverse complement strand
CAGATGTGTATAAGAGACAGCTTCGTTGCTGAACGTATCATCACACGCGATATTCGTTTTGCACGTTACGCCAGACAATGACAGGTTGCCGACGATGGTACCTGCAAGCGACCCGGCATCGATAGCCGAACCGTTATCGAACTTCATGGAGCCAGCGATTGTGACGTTGGAGATGGTTGCGCCGTTGACGGCCGCGAACAAGCCCAAGCGACCGTGGCGGTAGATTTTGCCGTTGCCGTCGCTCGTGTCATTGCCGTCGAGCACGGCCCCGCCGCGCATGCCGTACGGCTCGCCGACGGCATGGTTAATTGTGCCGCCACCGTTCAACGTTCCCGAGAAAACTTGCGAGCCGTCTGCACGATCCTGCGTGAAACCCGTTAGGCCCGTGCCCTTGAGATCAATAGTGCCGTTCACCGTAATGGTCGAGGACTGCAAGATGTTCGGGTTGTTTTCAGAAACGCCCTCGACCATGGAGTAGTAGCCGTTGGTTTGCCAGGTGATTGCAAGTTTGGCGAAATCCTCAACAGAGGTTAGGGTGTAGGCACCGTTAGCTGCCGTCAGCGAATCCGGCAAGGTCAACTTATGAGTGTCCACATCAAGCTTAATGAAGTCGCCGCCCAGACGAATAACTTCGCCGTAGGTCGCGATGTCGTCCGTCTTCGAGGCAGTATTGCTACGTTTGAAGGTCCAGCCCGCTGCACCCTTGTCAGCGTCAGAGCCATCGCCGACAGCAAAAATCAGCGCGTTGTGGTTCTCGTATACGAGCTGGCCCGTCGTGCTGTTTTCGGCAAAACTTGCGCCCGACAGATCCGTGATGCCGCTGAATTTGATTACAGCATTCCACGCGGAGCCCGCAATTCCCGCGGCACGGTTGCTTTGCGCCTTACCGATAGGATTGTCGCTTGTAAGTTTGAAATCTCGCACGTCAAGGACATTGCGCGTGTCGACAACGCCCACGGCGCCACCGAACTTTCCGGCGTCCGTTCGCGCCGAAGCACCTCCCTTGCACGCAACCGTCACGCCGTCGAGCACAACAGCGACAGGCTGCGGATTGGGAGCTGAGCTATCGCCAACATAGCCAACAACGCCGCCCGCGTCGGACAGCTTGCCCGCAAGTTCAAACTCAATTGAGCACGTTTTCTTATCCGCATCCTTTTGGACCACAAAGGCGCGCAGCGGCTCATCGACGCCTTTTGCCGTCGCGAACACCTTGCCGACAAGGCCGCCGTAGCTGCCGTTGACGCTAACTTCTTCCGGTAAGGCGAGCTTGCTCTTATACGTTCCGCCTTGCACCACGATGTCGCCATTAGAAATATCGGCCACGCCAAAGAGGGCGCCGGCACGCTGTGTTGCGCCAAGCGTCACAAGCTCGCCCAGATCGAACATGTTGGGCTTAACGATAAATCCTTGCGCAAAGCTCACGTCGCCGATGACGCCACCGGAGCAAGCGCTGTCTTTATCGCCGACGTTGCACGCCGGCTTAACCGTTACGCCATCAGCGATGTTGAGCGTGAGGTTGGTGGCCTTACCGATAAGACCGCCCGCCGCGTTTTTACCTGCGACGCTCAGCGCCGAGACATCGATGCCAGTTGGTAGGGCGACGGTGGCACCCTCCCGCGCCTCGCCGATAAGGCCTCCTGCGTTGGCGCCATCGGCTGTCGCGTTGATAGTGGGGGTACCGTCGAGTTTGTCCGGCAGGGCGAGGCCCGCAAGCGTAAGCGATGCTCCTTCGGCAAGGGTGTTCACAAGCAAGCCCATGTTGCCTGCGCTCGATTGCATATCGACCGCCAGGGGGCTGTTCGCGCTTGTCGTGTAGGTGGCATTAAGTGTAAGCGCGCCCGTGACCTCGCCCACAAGCGGCGAGGTGAGCTTGCAGATGTCCTTTTCGGTATCGCTTTTGGGCGTGCCCACGGTAACGGTGGCAGCAAGCGTCTTGTCCGCGCCCGTGACCTTTGCGGCCACTATGGGCTGGGCATCGGTGCCCTTCCAAGTGAGCTTTACGCTGCTGTTATCGTCACTAAGCTCGATGTTGTTGAAGAGCGTCTTGTTGACGGTCAGGGTCCTGTCGCCGAGGTTGAGCGCGCCTTTGAAAGGGTAGGCATCGCTGCCGAAGCCCTGGAACGTGAGGCTACCCAGGCCGTCCACGATCTCCGCGCCGCACACGTCGAAGTCGATGCCGGTCGAGCCACCTTTGGAGATGTTCGCGTTCTGGTAGATGGCGGGATCGGTATTGGAGATGGCGATAAGGTCGGCGTTGGACTCAAAGGTAATGGCCGTGACGGCGTCCGAGTCGTCAGTGATGACATTGCCGTCACCCAACGCGTGCCTGAGATCCTCGACAGTAGCGATGGTGGGGGCGGTGTTTGCCTGATCAGCAGCATCCGCGTCCGCGTCATCCGCTTGTTCTCCGTCAGCAGCACCCTCATCGGCGGCCGCATCGTCTTGGGACGCGTCGCCCTCCGCTGGAGCATCGCCGCTGGTGGTTCCATCGGTCGTGGAGTCCTGCGATTCGCCAGCGTTGGTAGAACCGTCGCCGCCCTCGGTAGCGCCCGCGTCGGCGCCCGGAGTCGTCGTGGCGTCATCAGATGCAGCCTGATCGGCATCTTGCAGCGCGGTGGCCACGGCATCCTGTACGGAGCGGGCAGTATTGCCCGCGGCGCGCGCGGCGGAGACGGATGCCTCCATAACGGCGTCGAGCTCTTGCGCGAACACCTCCGTGGAGGGCGCAAGCGCCTGGAAAATCATGATCGCAGTCAGGCATGCGGTTGTTATGCGCTTTGCCGTTCTCATCTGGTCCTACCTCGTTCTATCTCATGCCCCGTGCGGGGTCTCAAAATCTATGCTTGCGGCTCGTTTCGGTTAGCCCTACGCGGCCGAACACGTAACGCCAATGGCTTCCCAGCTGGTCGGCTTCGAATCGCCCTTCCGGTAAAAGGTGATGATTTCCGAGCCAGGAGATGCATCGTATGTGATCGAGTTGCCGCTGACGGCTGCTTGCCCATTACCGTTCTTGTGATTCGCCTCAAAGAACGGATCGAGCTCGACCCCGTCCCCCCACGTGAGCTTTACCTTAGTCGTAACGCCCGTAACCGTCACGCGATAGTTGTAGGCATCAAAAGCGTTGATGCCCAAGTTCTTATCGGTATCCGAGTTCTTGTCGACCCACTCGCCCGAAACGCCCGAAGCCGTTACCTCTGCACGCTCGGAAGGCGCAATCTTGGCGGCGAGCCATTTAAGGTTGGTGCCAGGGCTATTGGAGCCGACCTGGGCCTTAACGGTGAAGGATGCTTTGTTGAGGTCTGCCTTGGAAAACGTAACCTTATAGGTATACATGGTTGCCTTGTTGGCGGGGAAGGAAAGGCCGACCGTGCCGTTCGCCGTCAGCGCAGGCTCACCGCTTATGCTCCAAGCTTTCGTCGTACCCGTCGCCGTCACGCTCAGCGTCGCGTTAACGTCCTTGTCGTTGACCTTGTTCTTGTCGCCCAGCAGATGGTTGTAAATGCGAAAGGTAAAAGAGCAGTTTTCCCCACTCGTGTCGGCAATGACGCTTCGGACGGCAATCCCCTCGTCATTCAGCGTATCATTCGTGTAGCCCGTAAGCATGTCCGAGGCAAACAGCGCCTGTGACGTGCCCGAAACAGCAACCGACTTAAGAAAGTCACCCGCCAAAAAGGCCGTGTAGGTAAGGTAGGTTCCCGTCGCAATCGCGACGGCGCACAGCAGCACCGCAACTGCCCACAGGCGTTTGCGCACTTTGGAATTAGGGGCAGCAGACTCCGCCAAGGCAGACTTCGCCGCATGATCGTCAACCTGTGCAAAAACCGTGGTTTCATCTACCCTGGCAGCGAAATTTACGGCGGCCTTGCCAACAGCTGGGACTATGGCCCCCTGGGCGTTGAGTTCAAAAACAACGTCAAAAAAGCATGGATGAAAAAGTTTGTGCAGGAAAGCCCCTACAACGTCGGCCTGGATGCCGCTATCCTGATGAACCCGCAGACCTGGGTCACCACCGGCCATGTGGGCAACTTCAGCGACCCGCTGGTGGACTGCCGCGCCTGCAAGAGCCGCAACCGTGCGGACAAGCTGATTGCCGACTGCGAGCAGGGCCAGAACGTGGATGTGGACGGCATGACCTTTGACCAGATGGATGAATTTATTGCCACCCATCCTGAAGTTGTCTGCCCTGTGTGCGGCAAGCATGACTTTACCCCCATCCGCAAGTTTAACCTGATGTTCAAAACGGCCATCGGCGTAACCGAGGATTCTTCCTCTACCTGCTATCTGCGCCCCGAAACCGCACAGGGCATTTTCGTCAACTTTGCCAACATCCAGCGTACCACCCGCCGCAAGCTGCCGTTTGGCGTCTGCCAGGTGGGCAAGGCGTTCCGCAATGAGATCACGCCGGGCAACTTCACCTTCCGTACCCGCGAGTTCGAACAGATGGAATGCGAGTTCTTCTGCAAGCCGGGCACCGACCTGGATTGGTTCGCCTACTGGAAAGATTACTGCGAAAAGTGGCTGCTGTCCTTGGGCATCAACAAGGAAAACCTGCGCCTGCGCGACCATGAGCCTGCCGAGCTGGCTTTCTACAGCCGCGCAACCACCGATATCGAGTACGCTTTCCCGTTCACCGACTGGGGCGAGCTGTGGGGCATTGCAGACCGTACCAATTACGATCTGGGCCGCCATCAGGAAGCATCCGGCAAGAGCCTGGAATATTTTGACCCCGAAACCAACGAGCATTACATTCCTTATGTCATTGAGCCTTCCCTGGGCTGTGACCGTGTGGCACTGGCTTTCCTGTGCGAAGCTTATGATGAAGAGCATCTGACCGACTCCAAGGGCAAGGAGGATGTGCGCACCGTGCTGCACCTGCATCCGTTCCTGGCACCGTTCAAGTGCGCTGTGCTGCCTCTGTCCAAAAAGCTGGGCGATAAGGCCATGGAGATCCGCAACGAGCTGGCCAAGGACTTTATGGTGGATTACGACGATGCCGGTTCCATCGGCAAGCGTTACCGCCGCCAGGATGAGATCGGCACCCCGCTGTGCATCACCGTGGACTTCCAGACTGTCGGCGATGACAAGGTGGAAGCCGATAACTGCGTGACCGTGCGTGACCGCGACACCATGGAGCAGATCCGTATGCCCATAAGCGAGCTGAAAGAATACATTGCCAAGAAGGTTGCTTTCTAAGCGATTTAGGGCAATTTGAAAACTTAACACTGCTGAATCACCAATAAAATGCAAATACCCGTACAGCCTGAAAGCTGTACGGGTATTTTTGGTATTAAGGCAACACCGCACAATTCCCGCCTTACGGCTTAAGCACCGCTTCGGCGGCTGCGG
>URWZ01000126.1 GCA_900551625.1 uncultured Collinsella sp. | reverse complement strand
GATGTGTACATGGATGGCGTCGACATCGATCACCAGCGCTTTTACGAGATGCTCGTGGAGCGCGATGAGCTGCCCAAGACCGGCCAGGTCAACCCGTACGCGTTCTCGCAGGCTATCGCCGAGATTCGCGAAGCCGGCGATGAGGCTGTGATTATTACCGTGGGCGCTAAGCTGTCGGGCACCAATCAGAGCGCCCGTACCGCACTAGCCGAGGCGCCGGGCGGCGATGTGTACGTGGTTGATAGCAACAACGTCACCCTGGGTGAACGCATTCTGGTTGAGTATGCGCTGCGCTTGGTGGACGAGGGCCGTAGCGCGGCCCAGATCGCGGCGGCGGTCGAGGCCGTGCGCGACCGCGTGGTGGTTATCGGCCTGCTCGAGACGCTGGAGTACCTGGTGCGCGGCGGTCGCCTGTCTGCTGCTGCCGGCGCCGTGGGTACGCTGCTCAACGTAAAGCCCGTGGTAGCTGCCGAGGACGGTCTGATTGTGCAGCTGGGAAAGGCGCGCGGTTCCAAGAACGGCCGCAACCTGCTGAACCAAAAGGTCGAAAAGGCGGGCGGCATCGACTTTTCCATGCCGCTGGCGCTCGGCTATACGGGTCTTTCGGATGCGGTGCTCAAGAAGTATATCGAGGACAGCGCGGCACTGTGGGCTGGCCACACCGAGGGCGAGCTGCCCGTTCACACCATCGGTGCCACCATCGGTACCCACGTAGGCCCCGGTGCCGTAGCCGTAGCCTTCTTCCAGCCCGCCAACTAACCAACCTGCCAACAAATGATCCCTTGGGGACGGAGGAAAACGGATCATCGACCGCACGGAGGCCGCGAATGATCCGTTTTCCTCCGTCCCCAAGGGATCATTTCTTTATGCTGTTAATGCGGAGAAGGGAGCGAGCGATGGCGTCTGAGGGCTTTTTTGAACGGGTGTACGAGGTGGTCGAGCAGATCCCCGAGGGGATGGTCGCCACGTATGGTCAGGTGGCACTGCTTGCCGGTCGACCACGAAGTGCGCGGTATGTGGGGTATGCCCTGCATAGCAATCCGCGCCCCGGCGAGATACCCTGCCATCGCGTGGTGTTTGCCGACGGGCGCATATGCGAGGGTTTTGCTTTTGGCGGTCCCGATGCTCAACGTGAGCTTTTGCTAGGGGAGGGTGTGGCGTTTAAGGACGACATGCACGTCGACCTGGCCGTCTGTCGTTGGCCTGCCGGACTCTAACAGCTCTGCCGTGGCCAGAACCACCACAAAGGTGCCTGTTCCCTTTGTGGTGGTTTTCTGTTGCAGGTTTACCGGGGCTAACTTATGGAGAAGCTATGGCGGCTCATATTGATGCTGCAAAGTAAACCACGGTGAACTATATTTTATTCAACAACGGAGCGGGCAATAGGCGATGAAAAAGCCTGCCCTGTTGAGTTTGATTCGCATCCCTCCCCTCTGTGCGATTCAACGGTGTACTTCGGGAACAGGCCCGCTGGCAACTAACTGCCGGCGGGCCTGTTCCTGTTTGTCGGGGGAGTGCGATGGGCGGAGCCGAACAGGTCGGGCATCAAAAAAGGCGGACGCCGTAGCGCCCGCCCTAAAGCAATCGAAAGCTCAAGCCAGCAGATCGGTCTAGTACACCATGCCCATGGCGTCCCGAACCTCGGCCAGGGTCTGCTCGGCGATCTCGTTGGCGCGACGGTTGCCCTCGTGCAGCACGTCCTTCACGTAGTCCAGATCGTTCTCGTAGCGCTGACGACGCTCGCGGATCGGCGCGAAGTACTCGTTGACGGCCTCGGTCACGTACTTCTTGAGCTGGCCGGAGCCGCCCATGCCAATCTCCTCGGCAATCTCGACCTCGGAACGGCCGGTGCAGATGGCGGCGGTCGAAAGCAGGCCGGACACGCCGGGGCGGTTCTCGGGATCAAACGTAATCATGCGCTCGGAATCGGTCTGGCTCTTCTTGATGCGCTTGGCCGTCTCCTCGGCGGTCATCGAGATGTTGATGGCGTTGCCGTAGCTCTTGCTCATCTTGCGACCGTCCAGGCCGGGCAGCAGAGGGGTCTCGGACAGCAGCGCGTCGACCTCGGGGAACACCTTGCCGTAGCGGTTGTTAAAGCGGCGGGCGATGGTGCGGGTGAGCTCGATGTGCGGCAGCTGGTCGCGGCCGACGGGCACCACATTGCCCTTGCAGAAGAGGATGTCGCAGGCCTGGTGCACCGGGTAGGTGAGCAGAAGGCCGGTGAGCTCGTGGCCCGAGGCCTCCATCTCGGCCTTGACCGTGGGGTTGCGCGCCAGCTCGGCCTCGGACACCAGCGACAGGAACGGCAGCATGAGCTGGTTTGCGGCGGGCACGGCGGAGTGCGCGTAGATCATGGTCTTGTCGGGGTCGATACCGCAGGCAAGGTAGTCCATGACCATGTTGTACACGTTGTCCTGGATGTGCTCGGTGGTGTCGCGGTCAGTGATGACCTGGTAGTCGGCGATGAGCACGTTGGTCTTGGCGCCCATGTTCTGCAGTTCAACACGGCCCTTGAGGGTGCCAAAGTAGTGGCCCAGGTGCAGGCGGCCGGTGGGGCGGTCGCCGGTAAGCATGGTGAACTTCTCGGGCGTCTTGGCCAGGCCCTCGCGAATGGCGTTGCTCTTTTGCAACGCGACTTCGTAGCTGTTCTCGTTTGGCATGATTGCTCCTAACGTATGTTCATGGGTCAAGATGATAACGCGTTTATTGGAGGGGCGGGACATAAGTAGGCGAGGGGTGGGAGAGGGGCGGCTTGTGCGATGGGTGCGGCGCGGCTGCGCGTGGCCAACGGTGCCTGGGCACATCCTCGGCAGCTTATCCTAGAGCTTGTGGTGGCGCTCTTCTTTGCGCTCCTCGGCTGCCTGTTCCTCCTGCTTAAAGGCGGGGTCGTCGGGGGTTACCAGCTCGTCTTCGTGCGTGCGCTTGTTGTAATGGTGGCGCAGCACGGGCTCAAACAGGTGCAGGCGCTTGGCGAAGGCCGCCGAGCCAATGGCGAGCACGGTAAAGATGAGCACGCGCATGGGGACCTCGACCTGATTGATGGCCGCGGCGCCGGCCGAAAGCAGTATGCACCAGGCGTAGATGAGCAGTACGGCTTGCTTTTGGTTGTAGCCCTCTTGAATGAGGCGGTGGTGGATGTGGCCCTTGTCGGCCTGTCCAATGCTAATGTGGGCGCGCTTGCGGCGCACGATGGCGCTAAACGTGTCGATGATGGGCACGCCGGCCACGATGAGCGGGATGATGAGCGAGGTGAGCGCGGCGGTGCGGCTCACGTTGAGCAGCGAGATGGAACCCAGCGCAAAGCCCAGCAGCAGCGAACCCGAGTCGCCCAAGAAGATACTCGCGGGGTTGAAGTTGTAGCGCAAAAAGGCCAAGCAGGCACCAAACAACGCGATGGAGAGCGCGGCGGCATCGATGCGGCCCGAGAGAACGGCCATCGAGAACATCGTGAACGATGCGATGCCACAGATGCCCGTCGCCAGGCCGTCAAGGCCGTCAATGAGGTTGATGATGTTGGTGAACGCCACCAGGTAGACCACGGTGATGGGATAGGCGAGCCAGCCGAGCATAATCTCGCCGGGGGCAAGCGGGTTGACGATGACGCCGATTTTTAGGCCGCCCACGCAGGCGATGAGCGCGGCGAGGACCTGGCCGGCCAGCTTTTGCTTGGGCTTGAGCTGGAAGATGTCGTCGATCGCGCCGGTCGCAAAGATGACGGTAAAAGAAAGCGCAAGTATGGGGTAGCTGATGTGCAGACGGGGGTGGGGCACCAAAACGGGTGGCCAGCCCAGGTACCAGGTGCCTAGGATTTGCACAATGCAGGCGACGACGAGGCCCAAAAAGACCGCCGTGCCGCCCATGCGCGGGATGGGCTTAGTGTTGATGCGGCGCTTGGAAGGATAGTCGACGGCGTCGAGCTTGATTGCCAGGCGCTTGACCAGGGGCACCGCAAGGAAGGTCGCGATAAAAGCCGCGGCCGCCACGCAAAGGTACGGTATGAAGCTCGTGGAGGAAGCCATGAATCGATAAACCGCCAAGCGTCGAAGGAAAAGGTCAAAGGATGCCACGCCACAAAGGGTATAGCTGACCCATGATACTCGACTAAGGAGGGTGTGAGGAATTGCACGGGGCGATAATCACGTGCTTACCAGATATTCGAGTGATGGTGGGGTTCTGCCTGGTGCCTTTTGGGGATCTGGGCGAGATTTGCAATGGCGAGTTTCGGCAAAAGAAAACCACCCCCCACGTTACGAAAATGAACCCACCTAAAACAGGTGGGTGCCCTCATCGACTGTTCCAGCGTCCTTAACAACGAAGGATACCTGTACTAGGTACGACTGTGTGGGCTCCCTAAATAAACGCGACGGTTCACCCAGTTGCTCCGCGGGGGGCGGAATACCTACATCATAAAGCGGCACTTTGTGGATTCCAGTCTTGACATTACAAAAATCGTGTCGGACGATTACGGCACCTTGGGCTTGAGCCGTCCGTGCGGTTGGTCCTTTTGCGCTTGAGCTGCTGAATCGTTGTTTTGGAGCATGTTTTTATGCCGACGTCGTTGACCGAACTTTTTTCGCCCGCCTGCCATTTGTGTCCGCGCCGTTGCGGTGCGGCGCGCGATGAGGGTGCGCGCGGCGCATGCGGTGCTAACGACACGCTCAAGGTGGCCCGCGCGGCGCTTCATATGTGGGAGGAGCCGCCTATCTCGGGCGAGGCCGGTTCGGGCACGATCTTCTTTAGCGGCTGCTCGCTCAAATGCGTCTATTGTCAGAACCACGAGATCTCGACGGGCAATTTTGGGCTTGAGATTTCGCCCGAGCGCCTGGTCGAGATTATGTTGGAGCTGCAGGACCAGGGTGCGAACAATATTAACCTGGTGACGGCGACACACTACGCGCACCTGCTGCCGGCTGCGATTGCCGCGGCACGGGCGCGCGGGCTGTCCATCCCAATCGTCTACAACACGAGCGGTTATGAGCGCGCGAGTGCCGTGGCGGAGCTCGGCGATTTGGTCGACGTGTGGCTTACCGACTTTAAATATGCCGATGCGGGGCTTGCGCAGTCGCTCTCTCATATAAAGGATTACCCGCGTGTGGCCGTGTCGGGTCTGGCCCAGATGGCGCGCGAGATCGATCGCCGTGGGGGAGAGCTGGTGGATGACGACGGGCTCATGAAGCGCGGCATGATCGTGCGTCATCTGGTGCTGCCGGGTCATGCGGACGATTCGTGTCGCGTGTTAGACCTGGTGTGGCAGACGGTGGGCGACGTGCCGATTTCGGTCATGAACCAGTACACCCCCAATGCGCTCATGCGCGAGCAGGGCGGCGACCTGGCACGAGCCGTGACGTGCGATGAGTACGAGCAGGTGCTCGACCATGCCGACGACCTGGGCTTTACGACGATGTTCTGGCAAGAAGGCGGAGCGGTAGACGAGAGCTTCACCCCGGCGTTCGACACTACCGGTGTTCTTACTCTGTCTCTTATACACATCTGACGCTGCCGACGATATGCAGTGTGTAGATC
>URWZ01000125.1 GCA_900551625.1 uncultured Collinsella sp. | reverse complement strand
ACGAGATAGCGTAGCGTCTCGTGGGCTCGGAGATGTGTATAAGAGACAGAAGCCATAGCGCCCGATGCTCACGGTATGCGTGCCGCAGACTTCCATAAGGTTGATGGCGCGGTCGCCGACAAGCTCATGAATGCGCTCGATGAGCTCGCGGGCCAGCTTGGAATCGCGAAATGCCGAAAAGTCGATACCGGAGCGAGCCGGCTGTCCGGCCGCCACTAGTATGCCTCGGCCGGGTTGCTGGCCAGTTGGTCTTCTTCGACTAACTCGGTCATGGTATTAACGAGCTCGAGCGTTTCTTGCGCTTCCTGCTCGTCGACAATCTGGATGCCAAAGCCGGCGTGTACGAGAATATAGTCGCCAACCTGCGCCGTCGGCACGAGTCGCAGCGACACGGGGCGCTCGATGCCCATCATGTCGACGGTGGCCTTGAGGTCGTCGTCGCGTTTGACTACTTTGCCGGGAACGGCAAGGCACATATTGTTCCCCTTTTATACGCTTTGCGCTGGATAGGCGCTCAATAATCCATCAGTTGATGGTAGCGCTCACGGGGTTTGCGGGCAAACGCGTTACGCCTGTGAGACGGCTGGGCACAGCGGCGTGCGAGGGTGAGCTACTGCGATGCGATCTGCGCAAGACGAGCGCTTGCGACCGCCGCCTGACCGTAGGCGATGCAGCCGTCATTGACGGGTACGGTGTGGGGGACCAAGACAGCAAGGCCCGCGTATTTGAGCTCGCGGGTGAGGAGCTGGAGCAGAAGTCGGTTCATGAACACGCCGCCCGAGAGCGCGACGGTGCCAATGCCCTCGCGCGCGCAGATTTCGGTGGCGATGCGCGCCGAGGAGCGCGCGGCGGCGACATGGAAATCGAGTGCGAGCCTGTCGGCGGGCGCTCCGGCTTCAATTCCTCCCAAAAGTGCCTCAAAGAGCGCTTTCTGGTCCAGAACATAGGGGCCGTCCAGCCACGATGGGCCAGATGTGGAATAGCCGACGTTGTCGTCGGGAAAACGGGCGATTTTGCCGTCCAGTGCACGCCAAGCGGCGGCTTCGAGCTCGATGGCGGGTTCGCCCTCGTAGGTTGCCTGGCCGCAAATGCCCAAAATCGCGGCTGCGGCATCAAACAGGCGACCCATACTGCTGGTGCGCGGACTGTTGATGCCGCGCTCGATCATCGTTGCCGTTATGCTGCGCGTTTGCTCGTCAAGGCTGTTCAAGAGCCCCACGGCTCCCGGGTGCTCGAGCAGGTCGAGCTCGCTGAGCAGGGCAAAGGCGTTGCGGCGGGCATCGTGTACGGATGCGGCGCCACCGGGAAGCGCCCAGGTGCGCAGATGCGCGACGCGCTCAAAATCGGCGAGATGGGCGACAAGAAACTCACCGCCCCATATGGTGCCGTCGGTGCCGGCACCCGTGCCGTCGAAGGCGATGCCGAGGACGCGTGTATCGGGCGCAAGCCGGCCTGCGGCAATCGCCTCTGCCATGACGCTCGCGATGTGCGCATGATGGTGCTGGACTTCGATAAGCGGCAGATTGTGCTCCCGTGCCTGCTCGCGCGCCCATTGGCTCGACAGATAACTGGGATGCATGTCGCATGCCAAGGCGGCAGGCGCCAGGTCAAAGAGGCTTTCCAGACGCGTGCGTGCGGCGCTCCAAGCATCGAAAGTCGCGCCGTTTTCGACATCGCCGATATGCTGCGACACAAAACAGGCCGCATGGCCGTCGGTGTCCTCGCGCGTGAGTGCGATCGTGGCTTTTTGCTGCGGCCCGCAGGCGAGCACACAGGGCGTGGCGTTGTCGAGCGCCGGCAACGACAGCGGCTGCGGCGCATATCCGCGTGCGCGGCGCACGGGCATGACGACCCCGTCGACTACGCGTACCACGGAGTCGTCGTAGCGCGACAGAATCGCGCGGTCGTTACCGAGCAGCGCATCGGCGATGCCGGCGGCAACAAGGTGCTCCCATGCAAGGGCATCGTCGGTCTCGATGGGCTCTTCGCTCAGGTTTCCGCTGGTCATGACGAGTGCGCTCATGCCGTGCGCCGCGGCTGCGGCGAGCAGCAAATGTTGAAGCGGGGTGTAGGGGAGCATGACGCCAAGCTCGGGCAAGTCGTGCGCGACGGATGGCGCGAGTTCGAGGGCGTTGGGGGAGCTGTGGGCGTCGTTGCCGGCTGCGCGGCGACGCAGCAGCACAATGGGACGAACACTGCCGGCCAGCAGGTTGCGCTCAATGCCATCGATATGACACAGGCGCTCGGCGTCGGCAAGGCCGCACACCATAACGGCGAGCGGCTTATTGCTGCGACGCTTGCGACGGCGCAACTCGCACACCGCCTGTTCGTTGGTGGCATCGCAGGCCAGGTGGAATCCGCCCAGACCCTTGATGGCGACGATGCCGCCGCCAGCCAGCAGCTCGACGCAGCGTTCGATGATGGCATCGCTGGCCTCGCGCCACGTAATATGCGGTCCGCAATCAAAGCAGGCATCGGGCTGCGCGTGAAACCGCCGATCGAGCGGGTCGGCATACTCTGAGGCGCAGGTGGGGCACATGGGAAAGCGATCCATCGAGGTAGCCGCTCGGTCATAGGGCAGCGAGCGGATGATGGTAAAGCGCGGTCCACAGTTGGTGCAGTTGATAAAGGGGTAGTGAAAGCGTCGGTCGGCGGGGTCGAATAGCTCGCACAGGCAGTCATCGCACGTAGCGATGTCGGGCGAGATGAGCGTCGTGTGGGCGGTTTGATCCTGCGACGCCACAATGCGAAAACCCTGCTCGTTGGCGGCGTTCCAGTCGCCGGGTGCTAGGTCCATAACCTCGACATGCTCCACGCGAGACGCCGCAGGCGCATGCTCGGAAAGCGCGTCGACAAATTCGTCGAGTGCTTCGCCAGGAGCGTGCGCCTCGATATGCACGCCATCGCCCGCGTTGAGCACCCAGCCGCAAATGCCGTGCGCCATGGCCTCGCGATACACAAACGGTCGCATGCCGACACCCTGCACAATGCCCGTTACATGGATATGCGCATGTCGCATGCGACCCTCCTTCGTTGAAATGTGTGCTGTTACAGCCCCAGGCTCTGCTCGGTGGCGGCGCAGGTGAGCTCGCCGTGTTTAACGCCGCGCAGGCCCAGCAGACGGTCAGCCAGCTCGTAGACACGCTCGCCGCGACCCTTAAGTGCCAGAATCTCCAAACAGTTGTGGTGATCCAGATGCACGTGCATGGTCGATACGATCTCGTCGGTGTAGTCGTGCTGCACTTCGTCCAGACGGCGCGTCAGATCGCCGGTGTGATGGTCGTAGATCATGGTGAGCGACCCGATGACCTGCTCGTCGGGCGTTCGCATCTGCTCCTTGGCAATCGAGGCGCGAATCAGGTCGCGCACGGCCTCGGAGCGGTTGGCTACGTCACCGCGGCGTGCGATCTGCTCGTCAAAGCGGCGCAGCAGGTCGTCGGGCGCGGTGACCGAAAAACGGACCAGCTCGGAGGCGGAGCCGCTGCAACGGCAGCCCGCGTCGCCGGTCGGCCCGTGCGAATGCTCGTGCCCGTGCTCGGCCACGCTACACCAGCTTTACGGAGCCAACAGAGTTATGGTCGGCCTCGATGGCATCCTCATAGCCCTCGAGTGCGTCGTGCGCCTCGTGGAGCGCCGCCATGGCGGCCTCGAGCTTGGCGCCAATGCGCTCCATATCAAAGTTCTCGGTTGCATGCAGCAGCTGATGGCTCCACTCGTGGGCGAGCTCGATCGTGTCGTTGACCTGCTTGACGCTCATGGCAAGCTGGCTCATGTTCATTCCGACGTCATGCATGGGAAATCTCCTTTTGTACGGGTCTAATCAGTGGTTCAGATTCTACTACGCCCGCTTTGCGCATCGCCGCATAAGAAAACGGGTGCGAGTCCGTCTGACCCGCACCCGTTCACTGGGGGCTGTTTGTGATTACCATACTATCCGTGGTCGCGGGCGCAGCACTCGGCTCTCCGGTGAGCGGCGCAAAACCGCTCATGGACGGCAGCACATGACCGGCGTATTACAGGTGCTTCTCAAGCAGCGCCTGCAGCCTGGCCTTGGGCAGCGCGCCAACGGAGCGGTCGATTTCCTCGCCGTTCTTAAAGACAACCAGCGTGGGGATGCTCATAACGCCAAACTTCATGGCCAGGTCCTGATTGTCGTCGACGTTGCATTTGGCGACGGCAAGTTTGCCGGCCAGCTCGTCGGCCACTTCGTCAACAATGGGCGAGAGCGAGCGGCAGGGACCGCACCACGGTGCCCAAAAATCAACCAGCACGGGAAGGCTGCCGTTAACGACGGAATCGAAGTTCTCGGGGGTAATCTGCTTAATGTCAGCCATGGTGACCTCCATAGTGCGACGCGGCTCGGCCGCGTAAAACTCAGTACGACCGTGCTTATACCCAACGGCCCGTAATGCAACCACTCGCAGGCGGCTCTTTTATATAATGGTGGGCACGCAAACGATTGGAGAGCGCATGCCCACGTCACAAAGCCAGAAAAAAGAAGCCATCGCTCAGGCGACCGAGCAGGAGCTCGCGTCGCTTGCAGATCGCGGCGTGCGTATCTCGGGCAACGCGTGCTCGCCGATTGTGCTGGTAAAAGGTGATTTAGACGATGCCGAACGTGCGGGCGGCGAGCTGGCTGCCGGTCCGGACGGTGCTGCGCTGCGCAAAGCGCTCGGCGCCATCGGCTACGCGCCAGAGGATTTTTGCGTGCTGGCAAGTGTTGCCGGCGCGGGCGATGGGGCGGTTGCGACAGGCGAGGGCCTGCCGTGCGAGCTGTTCCGCGAGGCGCTCGAGGCCTTGGACCCCGAGGCGGTCCTGCTGTTAGACGATCGCGCGGCCGATACCATGCGCGAGACCTATGCCGACATGCTCGTGGCAATCGACGACTTCGATACCGCCATGCTCAAGCCCGGCTTGGTCGCCCATGTGCAGGGTCGTCGCGTGCTCGCGCTCGACGGTTTTGAGGCGGCGCTCACTGACAAAGCCGCCAAGCAGCGCATGTGGGCATACATCAAGCAGCTGACCCCGGCAGCCGCGCCGCTGTAGCGGACCGGAGCCGGCAAGGCAGTCCTGACGGGTCGAGCGCGGCGCCGACTTGTCGCGCCCTTACATCACGGCGCGAAGCTCAAACCGGTCGCCGTTGATGCGAAACTGGCAGTTGCCGTTCATGCGTTCGACGGCAAGCTTAATGCTCTTGGTTCCAAAGCCGTGTCCGGTGTGCCCGGCTACGGGCATGCCGTCGACCATGCGCGGCGGGCGCCCAAAGATTCCTCCTGCGCTATCGAGAGCTCGACTATCCTCAGCTTGCCAGTTCGAAAATGGACCTGCCGCATGATTGAATCTTTATTTCAACTTTACACCTAGGTTTACAGCTGTCTTGTCAGCTGTAAACCTAGGTGTCATACTAAAGCCCCAAGATTCGCCAAAAGAGAGGGGCCTTGATGGCACAGAGCGCGAACATGGATGCGTCGGAGCTTGCGCGCGATATCGCGGCCGGCCTGGCATCGGCAACGACGGCAACGGAG
>URWZ01000124.1 GCA_900551625.1 uncultured Collinsella sp. | reverse complement strand
GCTCAAAGACCTGCGGAACCCCCTGCTGTTCAAAGTCCTTTATTTTCTGGGCGATCAAGTCGTTGAATGCCATGATTCTCCAATCTTGCTCTCTAGCTAATCAAAATTATACTGATTCTTGATTAATTAGAGAGCAAGATTGTGTGTAGCTTGATTAACCTTAAGCAAGTTTTATCACCGTTATTGCTCCGAAGGATATCGAGTGGCTAAGAGGACAACCGAGCTCGAATGCGACTCCCCGAGCAGTCAATTTGGGACGGGGCTTTTTGACTACCCTCCCCCTGCAGAAAAATCCCTAACGCAGTTGCGGTGAAATAGGGACTGTTTTTGCTGGTCAAACCGCAAAACAGTCCCTATTTCACCGCAACTTATTGGTGGCCTTTTGGGTGGCACTTAGCGCCACGGGTCGGCTTCGAACATTGGCTCGCGCTCGGGTCGTCGGTCGCTGTAGGGGTCGTAGCCGTCGTCGTCCTCGTTCTCGGCACGGATATAGGGGTCGCGCGGCTTAGGCGCCGGCTTAGGCGCAGGCTTGGGTGCGGCATCGGTCGCCGGTGCATTCGTCTTGTTCTCGTCTTTCATCTGCATAGCTCCTTGCCATGTACTCATGTTCAACACCATCGATTGTCGCACGAAAAAGGGCGGCGGACCCAATTGGATCCGCCGCCCTTGGCGTTTAGAGACTGCTGGCAGATTTTAAGGCATGTCCCATAAATCTACTCGGCGTCGGGAACCTCGTAGGTGGCCGCCGGCGTGTTGTCGCACACGACGGTAAAGCCGCCGTCCTTGTCGGCATCGACCGTCACCTGATCGCCCTCGCGCACCGTGCCGTCGATGATGGCGGCGGCGATGGCATCCACGACCTCGCGCTGGACCAGACGCTTGAGCGGACGGGCACCGAACACGGGGTCCAGGCCGCCCACGGCGAGCATCTGCTTGGCCGCCGGGGTGACGGCAAGCGTCATGCGCTCCTTGGCCAGACGCGCGCGGACGTCGGCAAGCTGGATGTCGACGATCTTCTCGATCTGCGCCATGCCGAGCGGATGGAACACCACGATATCGTCGATACGGTTGAGGAACTCGGGGCGGAAGGTCTGAGCCATGGCAGCGTCGACCTGATGGCGCATCTCCTCCTCGTCCTTACCGGACAAATCGGCGATGGCTTTGGAGCCCACGTTGGACGTCATGATGATAATCGTGTTCTTGAAGGACACCTGGCGACCCTGGCCATCGGTCAGACGGCCGTCATCAAGCACCTGCAACAGCACGTTAAAGACATCCGGATGAGCCTTCTCCATCTCGTCGAGCAAGATCACGGAGTACGGACGACGGCGCACGGCCTCGGTGAGCTGGCCGCCCTCGTCGTAACCCACGTATCCCGGGGGCGCACCGATCAGACGCTGGACGCTGAACTTCTCCATGTACTCGGACATGTCGATACGCACGAGCGCACGCTCGTCATCGAACAGGCACTCGGCAAGCGCCTTGGCGAGCTCGGTCTTGCCCACGCCGGTGGGGCCCAGGAAGAAGAAGCTGCCGATGGGCTTGTCCGGATCGGAGAGACCCGCACGGCTGCGGCGCACGGCCGCGGCAACGGCGGAGACGGCCTCGTCCTGACCGATGACGCGCTTATGCAGCTCGCCCTCCAGGCCCTTCAACTTGTCGAGCTCGCCCTGCATCATCTTGGACACAGGCACGCCGGTCCAGGCGCTCACGACCTCGGCGATCTCATCGGAGGTCACCTGTTCGTTGAGGCCCTCGCCGTCCTGCTGCTTTTGTGCCTCGAGCGCGGCCTCGGAATCCTGAATCTGCTGCTGCAGGCCCGGAATCACGGAGAAGCGCAGCTCGGACGCACGGCCCAGGTCGCCGTTGCGCGTCGCGCGCTCCTCTTCGCTCTTGGCCTCGTCGAGCCGGCCCTTGAGCTCCTGCACGTGGTCGATGGCGTTCTTTTGGTTGAGCCAGCCGGCCTTTTGCACGTTGAGCTTTTCCTGGACCTCGGCGATCTCCTGACGTAGGGCCTCCAGACGCTCCTTGGAGGCGTCATCGGTCTCCTTCATAAGTGCCTGCTCCTCGATCTGCAGCTGGGTGAGCTGACGCGTGGTGGCGTCGATCTCGACCGGCATGCTGTCGAGCTCCATGCGCAGGCGGCTTGCGGCCTCATCGACCAGGTCGATGGCCTTGTCGGGCAGGAAACGGTCGGCGATGTAGCGATCGGAGAGGTCGGCAGCCGCCACGAGCGCGCTATCGGTGATATGCACGCCGTGGAAGATCTCGTACTTCTCCTTGAGGCCACGCAGGATTGAGATGGTGTCCTCGACGGTAGGCTCGCTCACCATAACGGTCTGGAAACGACGCGCGAGCGCCGCGTCCTTCTCGATATACTTGCGGTATTCGTCGAGCGTGGTCGCGCCGATCGCGTGCAGGTCGCCACGGGCGAGCGCCGGCTTGAGGATGTTACCGGCGTCCATGGAGCCCTCGGTGGCACCCGCGCCCACAATGGTGTGGAGTTCATCGATGAACAGGATGACCTTGCCCTCGGACTTTTGCACTTCCTTGAGCACGGCTTTCAAACGGTCCTCGAACTCACCACGGTACTTGGCGCCGGCGACCAACGCGCTCATGTCAAGCTCGATGAGGTCGCGGTCACGCAGGGTGCTCGGCACGTCGCCGGCCACGATACGCTGGGCGATACCCTCGACGATGGCCGTCTTGCCGACGCCCGGCTCGCCGATGAGCACGGGGTTGTTCTTGGTGCGACGGGACAGGACCTGGATGGTACGACGGATCTCGTCGGTACGGCCGATGACCGGGTCGAGCTTGCCGGCACGGGCAAGGTCGCAGATATTGCGGCCGTACTGCTCCAGCGCCTCAAACTGAGTCTTGTCCTCGGCAGACGTCACGCGGTCATCGCCACGCAGCTCCTCGTAGACTTGCTCGATGCGCTCCTTGGTCACGCCAGCGTCACGCAGTACACGACCAGCCTCGCCCTTGTCCTCGGCAAGCGCCATCAGCAGATGCTCGGTCACCACAAAGCTGTCGCCCATCTTGGTGGCCTTCTTCTCGGCCTTCTCGATGACGCGGACGAGCTCGTTGGACAGGCCCATCTGCTGACCCTCGCCCGAAACCTTGGGCGCGTGGTCGATGGCATCCTGCGTGGAGCGTGCGAGCTGAGCCGGGTCAGCGCCGATGCGCTCGATGATCACGGAGATATTGCGCTCGCCGGCACCGAGCAGGGCAGACAGCAGGTGAATCGGCTCCACCGCGCCGGCCTGCGCGTCGGCAGCCGTGCTCATGGCGGTCTGCAGCGCCTCGCGCGACGTCATTGCTAGCTTATCGATTCTCATGGAATCACCTCTCTTGGGGCGGCCGCCCTACGGGGCGGCTTCACGTTGTTCGAGAAGTATTGTTGCCAGCTTTGTACGATCTTATACATAAATCTAAGTCTCTATATATAAGATTTTATGAGTGATTGAGAGATAGGGGGCAGACCCGCTCGCCCGCTGCGGCCTCATCCCCTTACTATCTCAATCTATAACATCTATCGACCGTTTCCGGCTCCAGATGTTACAGATCGAGACAAATTATTCAGCGGCGCCCGTTTGTCTCAATCTGTAACATCTAATCGGCAAATTAGGGTCTAACTGTTACAGATCGAGACGAACAGAAAACACCCGGATCAAAAATCTAAATCTGTAACACCAGGCCCACTTTTAGCGGCCAAGATGTTACAGATCGAGACAGACCGAAAACCACCACAAAGAGGACAAGCACCTTTGTGGTGGTCGCGGTCTCTACTCCTTCGCCGAACCCGTACTTCCCGATTCGACGGTCCAGGGCATCTCATCCTCGAACAGCCATGTACGGGCAGACCCACTATCGCGTGCAGTCTGCGAGTCAGGCAAGCAGGTCTGTTTATAGGCATCTTGGATACACTGACCCATAAAATCGTTGAGCTCGGTCTGGTCGCCCTCCATGACATATGCGACATCGCCGTCCATGACGTAGATGCCCGGACCCTCATTGCCCTCGTAGCCTGGATCGTACGAGACATCACATAACTTTGCGCCGTTTGCAGTGTCCAGTTCGATGGAAGAGTGGCATCCGCCAACCATGTCGTTCGCTTTTGCCCGATAGGACGCATATCCGTACCAACGCTTAAATGTTTTGCCCTTGAGTAGCTCGGACGCCCTATCGATCAGGCTTGTATCCGTGGTATAGCGCATGGCCCCAAGCTGAATACGCGGATAATTGCTAATACCCAGCACAGCCGGCTGCTCATCAAAATCAACGGTAATGGTCTCGGGCTTGTCGTCGCCGGTCAGAAGTTCGACAGATTGAGTCACAGGCTTGACCACCGGCTCCGTCACCGCAGCAGGTAGAAACGCCATGCCGACAGCGCCCGCGCCAACCACAGCGATCGCAAGCGCCAAGACAATCAATCCAATACGGCCAGGACAGCTCACGGCAAAACACCTCACAATGCAAACCCGCGCCATTTGCACTAATGATACCGCCAGCTAACACTATTACCAAAAGAAGCCGCGCGCTCCTCACCACCACAAAGGGGACAGGCACCTTTGTGGTGGTTTTCGACGCTAACGGTCGACCATCTCGCGCTATGAGATTAAACTTGAATTGTTCTCTGAACATATCCATTTCTGCCTATCCTCAACAGATCTTTGTCTCGAGGAGCGCATGTGAAGCCGCCTCATTCCACCGGTCGTAACGTCATCGCCATTCTCGCCATACCCATCGTGATGCTCTTCCTTATCGTCATCACGCCCTTTTCTTTTGGTATCGCCTCGCCCTTCGATCTTTGCGGGATGATCGACGCCGGCTCGCGTGCCACCTCGCTCTCCTTTGTCTGCCGTGGCGTGTTCTACGAATATGCAATTCCCACCGGAAGTTGGCAGTCCAAGTTACCGTTGCTCGGCAAGGTCGACGGATGCTCCCCCTATTTCTGCCTTGAACCTCAGGCGCTAAACTATCTGATCGACGACCAGCCACTCGACTCCGTCACCCTCGCCTACGACTACGCACCAAACACCGATGAGCGCCACATGAACCAAGTCCTCGACAAGATGCTTGGACAGTGCGGGCTCACCGAGGAGACCGGTCGAACCATCTATAGCAACCAGAAATTAAAGCGAACAGAACTCCGCCGTGTCGGAAAAATCAAAGGGCGAAACGGGGCCGCCTACTGGGATGCCTGGGCAACACGCGACAAGGGCGAATTCGGACACAGCACCTATATGGTCACTGTCTACACCAAAGACGGAATTAAGGACAATGTTGACGATTTCGCGTCATCCAAACTCGGCATCCCCAAAACAACCAAACCCGCCAGCCCGGATGAAATTCTGTAGAGGCGCTCATTGGAATGTCGCTCAACGCGCACACCGACATTGAGCTCACCCCCACCGCCACAAAGGTGCCTGTCCCCTTTGTGGCGGTTTTCGACAAAAAGAAGCCGCCCCATTAACAGAGGCGGCATCAAGCAAGTCTATTTATTAGCGTCCCTCAAGACCCAACGA
>URWZ01000123.1 GCA_900551625.1 uncultured Collinsella sp. | reverse complement strand
CGGCAGCGTCAGATGTGTATAAGAGACAGGTCATCAGACGAATTCAAAAGGTCTGATGAATTGGAGGAAAGATGTCAGACCCAACGTTTATGGCCGACCCCACCAGGCTGGTCATCGCCGCTATCGTGGGCATCGCGCTGCTGCTTGCGCTCATCATTAAGTTCAAGCTGCATCCTGTGCTTTCGATGATGGTCTCGGCGCTCGCGATCGGCATCGGCGCCGGTATGCCGCTCGACCTGGTGGCGGACACTGTCACCAAGGGCGTGGGAACCACGCTGCAAAACATCGCCCTGCTCATTGGCCTCGGCTCGATGTTTGGCCAGATTCTTGAGGAGAGCGGCGGCGCCAAGAAGATCGCCCAGACCTTCATCGATACCTTTGGGCAGGGTCATTCCAGCTGGGCGCTGGGCATTACCGGTCTGGTTATCGGCACTACGGTGTTCTTTGAGGCGGGCGTAGTCGTTTTGATTCCGCTTGCGTTTAGCGTGGCATCGCAGACCAAAAAGTCGACGCTCTACTACGGCATCGCGCTGCTCGCAGGACTTGCCGCTGGCTATGCGTTTGTGCCGCCATCGGCCGGTTCGGTTCTGGTCGCCGGCACGCTCGGTGTCGACCTGGGCACCATGATTCTCGTCGGTATCCCTACTGCCTTCATCGCCATGGCGATCGCTGGCGTCATCTGGGGTCGCAACGTGGGCGGTCGCATTTTTACCGATGTTCCGGAGCACTTTACCTCTGCCGAGGGTGCGAGCGACGAAAAGGAGCTTCCCTCCTTTGGCATGGTGCTTGCCATCGTGCTCACGCCGCTTTGTCTGATTTTGCTGGGCACGTTGTCCTCTTATATCCCCATGCCCGCCGAGCTCGCCTCGATTCTCGCCTTCCTGGGCAAGCCGTTTGTCGCTTTGACGCTCGCCACGCTCGTCGCGATGTATCTGCTGGGCGCGCGGCGCGGCTACTCCGGCGCCGAGCTCAAGGCCCTGCTCGACCGCTCTCTTAAGCCCGTCGGCATGATCTTGCTGGTTATCGCCTGTGGCGGCGTCATTCGCTGGATGCTGCAAGACTGCGGCTTGGGCCAGGTTATCGGCCCTATGCTCGAGGCCTCACCGCTGCCTTTGGTGGTCGTTGCCTTTTTGATTGCCGTCATGGTGCGTGCCTCTGTCGGCAGCTCCATCGTCGCTATGACCATGGCATCGGGCATTATGGCCGCCATGCCCGCGGTTGCAGGAGCCTCGGTGCTCATGCGTGCCGCTATCTGTCTTGCTATCTGCGGCGGTGCCACGGCCCTCTCGCACGTCAACGATGCCGGTTTTTGGATGTGCTCCTCGTTCCTGGAGATTGACGAGAAGACCACCCTCAAGTCCTGGACCGTTATGGAGACGCTCATCGGCCTTTCGGGTCTCGCCTGCGCCCTGGTGATCTCGTTCTTCGCCTAGTCGGGCATCTTTTGCCGAGCACATCGCTCGGCAGCCACCTACACCAGATTTATTCACCAACGATTGGTACAACCGTTCAAACCAAAAGAGGAGAGCATTATGGACGAGAAGACCAAGGCACAGATTCAGCAGGAGGCAGCCGACTTGGTTGCCAAGCTGCAGCCGCGTTCCGGCAAGTTTCGCACCATCAGCCCCGAGATGGACCCGCTGCGTCTGGGCTCTGGCTGGTCCATCGAAGATCTGGACAAGCCGCAGGTCATTATCGAGTCGACGTTCGGCGACTCGCACCCGGGTTCTGCCGGCCTGTTTGATCTGGTCGAGGAGGTCCGTGCTGGCGTTGCCGAGGCTGGCGGTCACGGTGCTCGTTACTTCTGCACCGATATCTGCGACGGCGAGGCCCAGGGACACGACGGCATTAACTACTCGCTGCCCAGCCGCGACATGATCGCCAACATGATCGAGATCCATGCCAAGGCCACCCCGTTCGACGCCGGCGTCTTTGTCGCCAGCTGCGATAAGGGCCTGCCTGCGAACCTCATGGCCATGGGCCGCATCAACATCCCCTCCATCGTCGTTACCGGCGGCGTCATGGATGCCGGTCCCGATCTGCTGACCTTGGAGCAGCTCGGCGCGATTTCTGCCCGCTACGAGCGCGGCGAGATCTCCCGCGAGGAGCTTGAGTTTGCCAAGCACAACGCATGCCCCAGCTGCGGCGCCTGCTCCTTTATGGGTACCGCCTCGACCATGCAGGTCACGGCCGAGGCCCTGGGCCTTATGCTCCCCGGCACGGCTCTGCTGCCCGCCACCAGCTCCGACCTGCGCGAGTTCGCCCGCGAGGCCGGCCGTCAGTCCGTGTGGCTCTCCGAGCACAACTTGTGCCCCCGCGACATCGTGACCAAGGAGTCCTTCGAGAACCTCATCATGGTCCACGGCGCCATTTCGGGCTCCACCAACTCGCTGCTGCATATCCCCGCGATTGCCCGCGAGTTTGGCATCGAGATGTCCGCCGACGACTTCGATCGTCTGCACCGTGGCGCTCACTACCTGCTTAACGTCCGTCCCGCAGGCGAGTGGCCGGCGCAGTTCTTTTACTATGCGGGTGGCGTGCCGCGCATCATGGAGGAGATCAAGTCGATGCTCCACCTCGATGTTATGACCGTCACCGGCAAGACTCTCGGCGAGAACCTCGAGGATCTCAAGAACAACGGCTACTACGAGAAGTGCGGTCGTTACCTTGAGAAGTGGAATCTCAAGCGCGAGGACATCATCCGTCCGTTTGACCAGGCCTTCGGCACCGACGGTTCCATCGCTATCCTCCACGGCAACCTTGCTCCAGAGGGCGCGGTCGTCAAGCACACCGTCGTTCCGCGCGAGATGTTCCAGGCTACGCTCAAGGCCCGTCCGTTCGACTGCGAGGAGGACGCCATTCACGCCGTCCTGACGCACGAGGTCAAGCCCGGCGATGCCGTTATCATTCGCTATGAGGGACCCAAGGGTTCCGGTATGCCCGAGATGTTCTACACCACCGAAGCTATCGCCAGCGACCCCGAGCTGGGCGCGAGCATTGCCCTGATCACTGACGGCCGCTTCTCCGGCGCCTCCAAGGGCCCGGCTATCGGTCACGTTTCGCCCGAGGCCGCTGTGGGCGGTCCGATTGCCCTGATTGAGGAGGGCGACCTTATCCGAATCAACATCCCCGAGCGCTCGCTGTCCATCGTGGGCATCGCCGGCAAGGAGATGGAGCCGGCCGAGGTCGACGCCGTCCTGGCCGAGCGCCGAGCCGCTTGGAAGCCCAAGGCTAATCGTTACACCTCCGGCACGCTCAAGTTCTTTACCGAGCATGCAGTTTCCGCCATTCAGGGTGGCTACATGGAGTAGCGCCCATGCGCATCAAATATCTCCTCTCATAGATGCGCGGTACAAAGAGCCCCGAGCCACGTCACCGGGGCGCGTTGTTCAGCGCCGCCGGGGCGCTCCACTCAAACGACAAGAGACGTCTTACGCAAGCGCCCGCGTCCGTGGATAAAACCACGGGCGTGGGCGCTTCACTTTATTCCCAGCCGCTTTATTCCCAGCCCTTCCACACGTCAGGCTCGTAGCCAACGGTTGCCTGGCGGCCGTTGCGAACGATGGGCTCACGAAGAATCTGCTGGTTATCGAGCACCTTTTCGAACTTCTGGTCGGCAGCAAGATACTGTACGAGCGCAACCGTGTCGGCATCTTTCGCCTTTGGATCGATCACAGCGTCGATCCCGCCGACGGCGCGCGCCACGCTTTCGAGCTCGCCTTTGCTCATCCCCTTTTCCTTCAAGTCGATGAACTGGAACTTCACACGACGTTCCTTGAAATAGCGCTGCGCCTTCTTAGTATCGAAGCTTTTCTTCGTGCCGAATATCTGGATGTTCATACGTACCGCCTTCGCTCAATTCTCGTCCGTCCATGATACGACAAGGGAGCCGAGCAAAAACAGAGCAGGCGGAGATGGAGGAGGACGGCGACCGACCGTCGGCAAGAGTCGGCCGGATCGGACTGGCGCCCAGCGCGCGCCGGCGACACGCTCGCAGCTGCACACATAGCCGATGTACAAGCTCGCCGCGGCGTTCCCTCGCCCCGCGGTGTGGCGATAGAGAAGCACGCCACCCGTCAACGATGGCGCCTCGGTGAAGAAAATCAACGTCTGGGTTACATCCCTTGAAAGGGGCGAAGACGGCTGCTAGAATGCCTCCCCGCTATGAAGGATTTGACCAAAGCATACATCGCAATTCGGCGGCCCCTGGTATACGGGGCCTCTCCTGTTGTTCCCCAAGTGCGCTCTGAGCAGCCGCTTTCTTCCTGTCGTATCTGATGCACGCATAGCACGTGCATGTTATTTCGCCCGTGGGCCGGCGCGCCTTCGGCGAAGAATCGAATAGATACGAAGAAAGCTTATGTCTGATAATTGTACGGTCGCGCCCGCCAATGGGCGCATTACCGGTACCCAGATCAGCATCGTCGCGGTCGTCGTCCTGGGTGCCTTCTTGGCGCTACTGAACCAAACGGTGATGTCGCCTGCGCTGCCGGTCATCATGTCCGATTTCGCCATCGATGCCTCGACTGCCCAGTGGATCATGTCCATATACCCGCTGGTGAGCGGCATCATGGTCCCCGTTTCGGCGTTCCTTATCGACAAGTTCAGCACCCGCGCGCTATTCTTCGGGGCGACGCTGGTGTTCGCGCTGGGCACGCTGCTGTGCGCCGCAGCCCCTGATTTCCTGTTCCTCATCATCGGTCGCGTGTTGCAAGCGGCGGGCTCAGGCGTGCTCATGCCGGTTGTCTCGGTGGTTCCCATGCTGGTGTTCCCCGTCGAGAAACGAGGAACGGCTATGGGCATGGCGGGCATCGTCATGTCGGCGGGTCCCGCGGTCGGCCCCGTCGTAGGCGGCGCGGTGATCGACACGTACGGCTGGCGCACCATGATCGGCGCCATCGTCCCCCTCGCAATTCTCGTGCTGGTGCTGGGCGTGTTCATGCTGAAAAACGTGGGCGAGCTGAAGAACCCCAAGCTCGACCTGCCCTCGGTCGTCCTCTCCACCATCGCCTTCGGCGGACTTCTCTACGGGTTCTCGAGCGCCTCGTCGATGGGTTGGGGCAACCCCGTGGTGCTCGGCTCGATCGTCGCGGGTGTCGTGTGCTTGGTGCTGTTCGTCGTACGCCAGGGCAAAATCGAGGACCCGCTGCTTCAACTGGGCACGCTCAAGACGCGCGAGTTCCGCGTGGCCGCCATCATCGTCACGCTCATCAACGCCGCATGCCTGGTCACCAACACGCTGTTGCCGTTGCTGCTGCAAACCTCGCTTGGCGCTTCGGCCTTCGAAACCGGCATGGCCATGCTTCCCGCCGCGGCGGTGGGCATCATCATCAGCCCTATCTCCGGCGTGGTGTTCGACAAGTTCGGTCCGCGTGCCATCTCGATCGTCGGCCTGGCCCTCATGACCGGCGCCCTGTTCCTGCTCTCGCTTTCGACGGTAAACACGCCCATCTTGGTGGTTGCGCTGTTCTGCATGCTGCAGTCCGCCGGCCAGTCGCTCGCGAACATGCCGGTGAACACATGGGGTGTCAATGCC
>URWZ01000122.1 GCA_900551625.1 uncultured Collinsella sp. | reverse complement strand
TACGAGATAGCGTAGCGTCTCGTGGGCTCGGAGATGTGTATAAGAGACAGCTCCGAAGGCGGCGGCAAAGGGTGCCGCCACGGTGTGAAAGGGTGGATTGTAATGAAGAACGAAATGAGCAGAAGGCAGTTCCTGGGCTTTGCTGGTTCCGCGGCTGCGGTTCTTGGTCTGGGTCTCGTGGGCTGCGGTGGCTCCGCCGGCTC
The DNA here is from genome assembly GCA_900551625.1 of uncultured Collinsella sp. Classification (GTDB taxonomy): domain Bacteria; phylum Actinomycetota; class Coriobacteriia; order Coriobacteriales; family Coriobacteriaceae; genus Collinsella. Next base: position 5,397 of record URWZ01000122.1, on the reverse strand, counting down.
CGGCTCCTCTGCTTCTGGTGACGCTGCCGAGGTCTACTTCCTCCAATTCAAGCCCGAGGTCGACAAGGAGTGGAAGGAGATCGCCAAGGCGTACAAGGAGGAGAAGGGCGTCGAGGTCAAGATCGTGACCGCCGCCTCCAACACCTACGAGGAGAAGCTCAAGTCCGAGATGTCCAAGAGCTCCGCTCCGACCCTGTTCCAGGTCAACGGCCCCACCGGTCTTAAGAACTGGAAGGATTACTGCGCCGACCTGTCCGATACCAAGCTCCGCGGTGAGCTCATTGACGACTCCCTGGCTCTGCAGTCCGATGGCAAGGATCTGGGTATCGACTGGGTCCAGGAGAGCTACGGCATCATCTACAACAAGCAGCTGCTCGAGAAGGCTGGCTACAAGGCCGAGGACATCAACTCCTTCGACAAGCTGAAGGCTTGTGCTGACGACATCCAGGCCCGCAAGGACGAGCTTGGCGTTGAGGGTGCCTTCACTTCTGCCGGCATGGATGACTCCTCCAGCTGGCGCTACACCACACACCTTGCCAACATGCCGCTCTACTACGAGTTTGAGAAGGAGCACAACCAGGAGGACGACGAGATCAAGGGCGAGTATCTCGACAACTTCAAGCAGATTTTCGACCTGTACATCACCGACTCCACCTGCGATCCTTCGCAGCTTGCCTCCAAGACCGGCGACGACGCCACCAACGAGTTCGCAACCGGCAAGGCCGTCTTCTATCAGAACGGCTCTTGGGCATACGCTGACCTCACCAAGGCCGGTATGACTGACGACCAGCTCGGCATGCTGCCGATCTACATCGGCGTCGACGGCGAGGAGAACCAGGGCCTGTGCTCCGGCGGCGAGAACTACTGGTGCGTGAGCTCCCAGGCTTCCGAGGATGCTCAGAAGGCCACCGAGGACTTCATGTACTGGTGCGTCACCGCTGACACCCCGACCAGCATCATCGCCGACAAGATGGGTCTGACCGCTCCGTTCAAGAGCGCCAAGGAGACCACCAACGTCTTCTCGCAGCAGGCCGTTGCCATGGCCAAGGACGGCAAGAAGACCGTCGCTTGGGACTTCGTCTACATCCCCTCTGAGGAGTGGAAGAAGAACCTCAAGCAGGCTCTCATTGCTTATGCTGCCGACAACACCAAGTGGGACGGCGTCAAGAACGCCTTCGTCGATGGCTGGAAGACCGAGAAGGCTGCTTCCGAGTAAGCAGTTGCTGCCCAAGCTATCTGATTAGCGACAGGGGGCGGGCAGACGTAGGTTTGCCCGCCCCCTGCATATTGAAAGGACCCTTCTATGGGCAAAGCACTCAAGCGCTGGTGGCCGCTCTTTATGCTGCCCACGTGCCTGGCGTTTATGATCGGGTTCGTGATCCCTTTTATCCAGGGCTTCTATCTCTCGTTCTGCCAGTTTATTATCATTAGTAACGCGCACTTTGTCGGTATCGAGAACTACGTGCGCGCGCTGTCCGATCCGCAGTTTGCCACGTCGTTCTTCTTTACCGTGGCGTTTGCCTTCCTGTCGACGGTGCTCATCAACGTGATCGCCCTGGCAATTGCGCAGGCGCTCACCCGCAAGGCGCTCAAAGGCACCAACATCTTCCGTACGATCTTCTTTATGCCTAACCTGATCGGCGGCATCGTGCTGGGCTACATCTGGCAGATCTTGATCAACTGCCTGCTCTCCAACATCGGCGCCCAGCTCATCGCCCTTAACTCTGCTGCTGGCTTCTGGGGCCTTATCATCCTGACCCTGTGGCAGCAGGTCGGCTACATGATGATCATCTACATCGCCGGTCTGCAGTCCATTCCGTCCGACTACATCGAGGCCGCCAAGGTCGACGGTGCCACGGCATGGCAGACGTTTTGGAAGGTTAAGATCCCTAACCTGATGCCGACCATCACCATCTGCCTGTTCCTGTCCATCACCAACGGCTTTAAGCTGTTCGACCAGAACCTCGCCCTTACCGGCGGCGCCCCCGCGCACTCCACCGAGATGCTCGCCCTGAACATCTACAACACGTTCTATTCGCGTGCCGGTATCGCATGGCAGGGTATCGGTCAGGCTAAGGCGGTTATCTTCTGCATCCTGGTCGTGGCCATCTCCATGATTCAGCTTAAGGCCACGAGGTCCAAGGAGGTGCAGCAGTAATGAAACGCGATAAGGCTATCAACCGCGCGCTCTCGATTTTCTTTACGATCCTGTCGCTCGCGTGGATCTACCCCGTGTTTATGATCGCGCTCAATTCCTTTAAGAAAGCGACCGCAATCAGCACCACCACGGCGTTCGATCTGCTCACGCCCGAGACGTTCAACGGCCTTGCAAACTACGTGCACGCTCTTAACGAGCAGGGCTTTGCCTCGGCGTTTATGTACTCGCTCATTATCACGGTCACGTCGGTCGTGCTGATTTTGGTGTGCTGCTCCATGTGCGCTTGGTACGTGGTGCGCGTCAACAACAAGATCTCGAACTTCTTCTATTACCTGTTCGTGTTCTCGATGGTCGTGCCGTTCCAGATGCTCATGTTCACGCTGTCCAATTTGGCGGACCGCATCGGCTTTAACACGCCGTTCAACATCTGCTTTATCTACCTTGGCTTTGGCGCAGGCCTGGCGGTCTTTATGTTCGCCGGCTTTGTAAAGAACATCCCGCTCGAGATCGAGGAGGCGGCCATGATCGACGGCTGCAACCCGGTCCAGGTGTTCTTTAAAATCGTCCTTCCCATCATGAAGCCCACCTATCTTTCGGTCGGCATTCTCGAGACCATGTGGGTCTGGAACGACTACCTGCTGCCCTACCTCACCCTCGACTCCACCAAGTACAAGACCATTCCTATCTTGATCCAGTACTTCCGCGGCGGCTATGGCCACGTCGAGCTCGGCCCCATGATGGCCTGCATCATGATGGTCGTTATCCCCATCGTCATCATGTACATCCTCTGCCAGAAGTACATCATCGACGGCGTGGTGGCAGGTGCCGTCAAGGGCTGATGCCGTAACTGTTTTGCAAGTTTCTGCGGCGCCCCTCAGCGCGGTGCCGCATATCGAAAGGTAAAGACATGGCCGAGATCGTTCTCAAACATGTTCAGAAGGTGTATCCCAACACCGAGTCCAAAAAGAAGGGCTTCTTTGGCAAAAAGAAGAAGACCGAGGAGAAGAAGCATAACCTTAAGGTTACCGAGGATGGCGTGCTCGCTGTAGAGGACTTCAACCTCACCGTTCACGACCAGGAGTTCGTCGTTCTCGTTGGTCCCTCTGGCTGCGGTAAGTCCACGACGATGCGCATGGTTGCCGGCCTGGAGGACATTACCTCGGGCGATGTGCTCATCGACGGCAAGCGCGTCAACGACGTGGCGCCCAAGGACCGCGACATCGCCATGGTGTTCCAGAGCTACGCTCTGTACCCCAACATGACGGTGTACGAGAACATGGCGTTTACGCTTGAGCTCAAGAAGGTCCCCAAAGACGAGATCGACCGCAAGGTTCGCTCCGCTGCCGAGATCTTGGGTATCACCGAGTACCTCGACCGCAAGCCCAAGGCGCTTTCGGGCGGCCAGCGCCAGCGTGTCGCTATCGGCCGCGCCATCGTGCGTGATCCTAAGGTCTTCCTGATGGACGAGCCGCTGTCCAACCTGGACGCTAAGCTTCGTAACCAGATGCGTGCCGAACTCATCAAGCTGCGCCACGAGATCAAGGGTACGTTCATCTATGTTACTCACGACCAGACCGAGGCCATGACCCTCGGCGATCGCATTGTGGTCATGAAGGACGGCGTTGTCCAGCAGATCGCCACGCCGCAGGAGGTCTTCAACCATCCCGCGAACATCTTCGTCGCCGGCTTCATCGGCGTGCCGCAGATGAACTTCTTCGATGCCCAGCTGGTGCGCTCGGGCGACGCCTTTACCGTCAAGACCGACGATATGAATGTCGCGCTGGCCCCCGAGACCTGCGCTCAGCTCGCCCTTAATTGGGACGGCGGCGACGTGAAGGAGATCACGGCCGGCGTGCGTCCCGAGCAGATTCTGCTTGCCGACAAGGGCGAGGAGGGTGCGCTCCAGGGCACCATTGAGGTCACCGAGCTCATGGGTTCGACCGAGCACGTTCATGTGACGTCCCCCGACGGCCAGTTTGTCCTGATCATTCCCGTTGTCGACCTTGAGGCCAAGGGTGCGCTCAAGGCGGGCGACCCCATCTGGTTCAAGTTCGAGAAGAACGCGACCCATCTCTTCGATAAGGTCTCTGGCAAGAATCTTATTTAGGCCCGATCCAATCAGGCCCTCCTTTTGGGCGACTGCGGCTTTGCCATCCTTTTGCCGTGGTCACATATAAGGCTCCCCTCCCGTCCGCTGGGCGAGAGGGGAGCCTTTCTTTGTGCTGGGGCTACCCGTCCGTTAGGTTGTCTTGATCTGTAACAGGAGGAGGGCAAAATTGGGTCTAGATGTTACAGAGTGAGACGGCGTCGAGCTGCCTGTCCTTTCATCTCGATCTGTAACACGAAGGACTGATTTCGGCAGTTACCTGTTACAGATCGAGATTGTTTTAGCCGGCTTATCCTTTTGTCTCGATCTGTAACAGTAAGGGCGGATTTCAGACGTTAGATGTTACAGATTGAGATAAACCCTAGGGAAAGGACCGGTTTGTCTTGATCTGTAACAGGTAGGGCCGTTTTGGCCGAGTAGGTGTTACAGATTGAGACGATTTGGTCGAGGCGGGCCACGGGCAACACGCGGGCAAAAAAGCGGAGCCGCGTTGCCGCGACTCCGCTTTCAAGAGGATGGGTAAAGGAAACGAAATTAGCTCAGGTGCCAAATCTCGTCGTTGTACTGGGAGATCGTGCGGTCAGACGAGAAGGTGCCGGCGTTGGCGATGTTGATCAGCGCCTTGCGCATCCAAGCGTCCTGGTCCTCGTAGTCTGCCAGCACGCGCTCCTTGGTCTGGATGTACTCCTCAATGTCGAGCAGGGCCATAAACCAGTCCTTGCCTTTGATGTCGTCGTGCAGACGCTGCAGGCGCTCGGCGTTGCCGGTCGCCATAAAGGCGGGGTTGGTGATGAAGTCCACCAGCAGCTTGATGCCGGGCTTGCGATAGAGCGCGCCGGCGTTATAGCTGCCATTGGCGTAGAGCTGCTCGACCTGCTTGGAAGAGGCACCAAAGGTGTAGATGTTCTCGTCGCCCACGAGCTCGGCAATCTCCACGTTGGCGCCGTCGAGTGTGCACAGGGTCAAAGCGCCGTTGAGCATGAACTTCATGTTAGAGGTGCCGCTCGCCTCCTTGGAGGCCAAGCTGATCTGCTCGGAGATATCGGCGGCCGGGATGATGATCTCCGCAAGGGAGACCTTATAGTCCTCGAGGAAGACGACCTTCAGCTTGTCGTTGACGTCCGGGTCGTTA
>URWZ01000121.1 GCA_900551625.1 uncultured Collinsella sp. | reverse complement strand
GCATATCGTCGGCAGCGTCAGATGTGTATAAGAGACAGACATGGACTTCCTCGCCATCGGCCCCGACGACCTCCGTCATCAGATGTGCAAGGAAATGATCGAAGAGGTGGAGGCCTGCTACGCCAAGTACGCTCCCAATAGGACCTTTACCATCACCTCTGACCTCGATGCCCTGGATGGCGTTGACGTTATCGTTACCGAGGAGTGGCGCTACATCAACCCCGAGTGCGGCGAAGAGGTTCTGGATCCCGACGACTACAACTCCTGGCTGGGCGATGCCGAGTCTTTGTACCCCTATCGCGTCACCAGCGAGCTGTGCAAGCGCACCAACAATCCCGACATCTTCTGCATGCATGAGCTTCCCTCTGTCCATAACGCAGATCACCGTGTCGGCAAAATGCTCCTCGACCAGTGCAAGAACGACCTCCATCGCGAAATCATCACCGAGGGCTTTGAGATTGCCGACGAGTGCTTTGAGGCCAACGCTTCGGTCATCTTCCGTGAGGCAGAGAACCGTCAGCACACCATCAAGGCCGTTATGTGTGCCCTTCTGGGTCTCTAGGAGCTGTATCAATGGAAAATGCAAAGTTAAAGAGCAGCAAGGTTTACGCATGGGTTCTCGTAATCGCGCTCGGCCTTATGTCTGCCGGCACGACCGGATCCTATAGCGTCATCGCGGGCTCCTTCGTCGCACCCGTGTGCGAGGAGTTCGGGTTTGACTATTCCATCTTCTCGTATTACTTCACCGCAACGCTCATTGGTCTTGCGGCAGCTCTTCCGTTTGTCGGAAAACTCATTCCCAAGGTCGTTGGCAAGGTTTGGCTCCCCGTTGTCGAGCTTATTTTGCTTGCTGCCGGCGCAGGCATGGCCTTCTACACCGAAGTCTGGATGTTCATCGCCGCTGGCGCCCTGATTGGCGTTTGCTTCGCCTTCACCACCGGCGTCGCCATGTCCGACGTTATTGACCAGTGGTTCAAAAAATCTGGTGGCCTGGCAATCGGTCTCGCTTGGGCAGTGAACTCGATTTACATGCTCATCATGAGCCCCGTCATCACCTCTGTCATCGAGGCCACTGGCTGGAGGACTGGCTATCTGGTGCTCGCTGGCGTCTCCGCCGTGCTCATTCTCCCCGCTTCCGTCCTGATTATTCGCTATAAGCCTCAGGACAAGGGCATGCTGCCCTATGGCTACGTCGAGGGCGAGACGGTCACCGAGACCGAGGAGACGACCGAGGATAGCACGCGTGGCGTTAGCTATGCGCGCGCCATTAAGTCGCCTGCCTTCTTCTTCTGCATCGGCTTCCTCTGTCTCGTTCAGCTCACTTGCTGCATGAACCAGCTCTTCCCGACGTATGCTTCCGAGGTTGGTTTTAGCCCCATGGTGGGCGGCTTCATGGTATCCGCTGCATCGCTCTTCGATCTGTTCCTCAATCCGATCGTCGGCACCACTTGCGATAGGTTCGGCAGCACGAAGGCCATTCTGGGCTGGCTCGCTGTCTCCATCCTCTCCTTTGTCATGCTCATGATGAGCAGCGGCAACTCGACGCTCAGCATCCTCGCAGCAGGCGTGAACGACGTAATGTACGTCATCGCTGGCACTGCCCTGACCGTTTTGGTTATGGATGTCTTTGGCTCCCGCGATTTCGGTCGCATCTTCGCGCTGATCTGCTCCGTGGGCTATATCGTCGGCGCCTTTGGCATGCCCGTTATGATGAAGGTCTATGAGCTTGTCGGCTCCTTCCAGGGCGTCTTCATCTTCTGCATCGCATGCAACGTTATTATCGGCCTGTTCTTGCTGCTGGCAAAAAAGACTGGTAAGAACCTCTCCTGGGACGAATAGTTCGATTCGTCTTAGACATACGCTGTAGGGCTTAACCTGCAGCCGCTTTGGGGCATCGACTAACATCGGTGCCCTTTTTCATCGAATGTGACAAAGGAGCAGCCACTTTGTCACATTGAGTGGCATGTAAATCGAGGTCTAATACTTTTCCGAGAAGTGAACGGCCATACTTGGACCTCCGAAGCATCGACATTTTTAGACGTCAAACCCGCAGGATTTTGCTGGCAAAACCGCAGGAAATTGCATCTCGAAAGTGCCGATGCTTCGGGGGCCCGTTTTCACTCGTTCACTTCTCGGGAAAAGTATTAAACCTCGTTGTATGGGGTGCGGCTGGAGGGTGGTCATCGTTCAGTAGCTACCTCTTCCTTGTGAATCGCCTGAAGCGCAAGGCATAATGCATGTGACAAAGGGACGGCCCCTTTGTTGTGTTGATATGAGAGAAGAGTAGATGATTCTTTCGCTTGCCCCTATGGAGGGGATTACCGGGCATGTGTTCCGTCGCGTGCATGCGGAGTGCTTCGGCGCACTCGATTGCTATTACACGCCGTTTTTGCCGCCGCCGCGGGTGGGCAACCGCTTTGGCGGCAAGGCGTTTAAGGAAATCGATCCTGCCAATAACCAGGGGCTTAACGTAGTGCCTCAGCTGATGTCCAAGAACGCGGACGAGTTTGTGTGGGCGGCACAGGTGCTCGCCGACATGGGCTATCGCGAGGTCAATCTCAACTTGGGTTGCCCCTCGGGGACGGTTGTCGCCAAGGGCAAGGGCTCGGGTTTCTTGCGTAATCTCGACGAACTTGAGGTGTTCTTGAGCGACGTGTGCGAACGCTCGCCGTTGCCGGTATCGGTCAAGACCAGGCTGGGGCTGGAGAGCGATGACGAGTATGAGCGCGTGCTCGATCTGTATTGCCGCATACCGTTGGCAGAGCTGATCGTGCACCCGCGCGTGCAAAAGGACCGCTATACGGGCACGCCGCGCAAGGAGTTCTATGGCGAAACGCTGGAGCGCGCGCCGTTTCCGGTCGCCTATAACGGTGACATTTTTGATCTTGAGGATATGGACGCGCTGGTTGAGGCCTATCCCGGTACACGCCATGTGATGCTGGGGCGTGGCTTGCTTGCGAACCCCGCGCTGGCTCGTATGGTCAACGGCGGTCCTGCTGCCACGGCAGCCGAGCTGCAGCGTTTCCATGACACGCTGTTTGCTGCCTATGCAGAAGAGATTGGCGGTAACGCGGTCTTTCGCATGAAGGAGTGGTGGTTCTACGCCAAGTGCGCTTTCGCCGACCCCACTACCGTTCACAAGCTCGTACGTAAGACCAAAAAGGTCGACGAATACCGCGCCGCCGTCGAGCGCGTCTTTCGCGAGCAGCCACTTGCGCCCATAGCCCGCTTCCACGGCTAGTTAGCCATTGGGGACGTTCTTTAACGACTAGTCATTTAAGAACGTCCCCAACGACTATGTAGCAAAAAGCTGTACACCAGCATCCAAAGATGTCGAAAAATGTCGACTTTGGATGCTGGTGTACATGTTTGGGTGTGGTGAGTAACTAGGCAATCATTGCATCAAGTGTTATGAGTTCCCTGAGCCGTTCCGTGCGCGTTTGCCCATGGCGTTTGGCTTTTTCGTCAAACGCCTCAAGAACCGATTCGCCCACACGTGCCGACAAGACAGCGCTCGGCTCATCAGAGATCGGCGGCCTTCCCAGCTTAACGGTGCGGCCTTTCGGCCATTCATCTTTTTCGTAAGCTTCCGCGGCTTTCTCTAACTCTCCAGGGGCAAATCCCATCATTTTTTCAAGCTGCTCAGCATCCATGGCGCCTCCTATCGATCGACATAATGTCGAGCGCTGGTTCTCGGATTCCCTTTTTTGTATACAGTTTTGTAGACAAAAATACAAACAGTTTATCAGGCTAATTAGCTTGTTTTGACCCGCGTGTTCGATAGGAAATGAGCATTGACGGCTTCGATACTCCTTTGCTTTTCAGCTTGGAATTTGGATGCTCGTTGAACTTCCGTAGGGGAGCGTTTTATTAAGCTATCGAGATTCTGGGCAGGAGCTCTCACCGGTCTTCGATAGTGGGACCAGCTTAATTCGCGACACAGTGTGTCGCGAATTGGAGTAGTCGTTGGGTGTCCTTCAATGGCTAGTCATACAAGAACGTCCAAGTGCCGGATTTTGTCATTTAGTGTCGTTCTCAGCGACTATTCTGGAGGGTCGTGGTCAAAAAAGGGCAAATATGAGTACTGTTACTTTTTTAGTATCAGCCAAAACAGCCTCAAACGACCTCCTTGCGGCCTCTATACGCCTTCGAATTAATCAAAACGCCCGTTAGCGGGCTTCTGCGTGCCAACGTTAATGAACATATTTATCACTTTGTCTATTATCTCGCTAGACGGATATGTTACTAGGTGAGCAACAGTACTCATATTTGGCATTTTTTGCCCACGGAGTGTTTCCTGGGGAACCGACAACAGCCTTAGGGTCGCGCGCGGTGCCACTCCCTCCCGACATCCGCCGACGTTTACCCAGATAAAACCTGCCAAAATAAACCTGTCCCTTTTTGGCAGGTTTCGGGGTAACAAGGGCTTGCACTTTAGCGTGCGACAGCGGATAATGCCGAACACTCAACAGTACGCTTATTGCTCTTTCTATAGATTGAGGAGGCCCCTATGGCCATGGAATTCAAACGCAAGTTGCCGATCCCCATGGAGATCCGCGAGGAAATGCCGCTTTCTGCCGAGCTTACCGCCAAAAAGCAGGCATTTGACGCCGAGGTCGCCAAAGTCTTTACCGGTGAGGACGCACGCAAGGTGCTCATCATCGGCCCGTGCTCTGCCGACCGCGAGGATTCGGTGCTTGAGTACATGAACCGACTGGCCAAGACCGCCGAGGAGGTCAAGGACAAGCTCATTATCATTCCGCGCGTCTACACCAATAAGCCGCGTACCAAGGGCACCGGTTACAAGGGCCTGCTGCACAACCCCAACCCCGAGGCCCCCGACGACTTGCTCGAGGGCGTCAAGGCCATCCGCCATATGCACCTGCGCGTTATTGAAGAAACGGGCTTCTTTACCGCCGATGAGATGCTCTACCCGTCCAACTACCAGTACCTCGTTGACCTGCTGAGCTATGTTGCCGTGGGCGCACGCTCGGTCGAAAACCAGGAGCATCGCCTGGTGTCGAGCGGCATTTCGGTGCCCGTCGGCATGAAGAATCCCACTGCCGGCTCTACCACCGTTATGCTCAACTCCATTTACGCCGCGCAGGCGCACCAGAGCTTCATCTTCCGCAACTGGGAGGTCGAGTGCGGCGGCAATCCGCTCGCGCACGCCGTTATGCGTGGCTACATCGGTCTCGATGGGCGCACCTACCCCAACTACCACTACGAACACCTGGAGCGCCTGGCCGAGCGCTACACCGAGCACGCCGGCTATGCTAATCCGGCAGCGGTCATCGACTGCAACCACGACAACTCGGGTAAGCGTCCGCTGGAGCAGTATCGCATTTGCAAGGAAGTGCTCGACAGCTGCCGCCGCAACGAGTCCATCTCCAAGCTGGTCAAGGGCTTTATGATCGAGTCCTACCTGGAGGACGGCAACCAGCCGGTCGACGGCGGCGTCTTTGGCAAGTCCATCACCGACCCGTGCCTGGGCTGGGAAAAGACCGACTACCTCATCCACGAGATCGCGGAACGGATTTAGTTACGCGGTTTTACCAAACCGCGTAACGGCTGTCTCTTATACACATCTCCGAGCCCACGAGACGCTACGCTATC